>NZ_CP114901.1:6300000-6495827 GCF_027497175.1 Verrucosispora sp. WMMD573
GCACTCCACCACCGCGTGGCGTTTCGCCGCGCCGGTGACGCTAAGCAGCACAGTGCCGGGTTCGTCGTCGGTGCCGAGCGCCGCGTACTCGTACGGGCCGAGTCGGGCGGCGATCGCCAACTGGGCGTACGTCTCGGCGTTCGACAGCAGGGTCGGCATCCCGCCGACGCCGGAGTCGCTGGAACGCCTCTTGGTGCCGGGCGGAATGTGCGGCAGGCCGTTGATCCCGTTCACCAGCGCGCCGCCCTCACCGCTGATGAACCGGTGCGGCACCGTCACGACGCTTGTCGGTGCCGGCATCCGCCGCTCGTCCAGGGCCTCCAACAGGGATTCCCGGCCCACCAGGTCGTCGGCCACGCAGAGCACGATCTCCTCGGCGTCCAACGCGAACGCGGCCAGGGCGGCACCGTCGAGAATCAGGTGCGGTGCCCGGGTGAGCAGGACCTTGTCCTTCCAACTGGCCGGCTCGCCCTCGGTGGCGTTGACCACGACCACGGGCGGCAGATCCTGGCGTTCACAGGACTCCAGCACCGCCCGCAGCTTGCGGGCGAACGGGAAGCCGGCCCCGCCCTTGCCCTTGAGCTGGATGCCTTCGGCGAGGCGCAGCAGCCCGGAGGGCTCCATCGGGCTGATCGGGCCGTGCACCAGCTCGTGGGCGCGCAGGTCAAGCCGGCCGAACTCGGCGAACCCCGCGGTGAGCCGAGGCTCACCGACGGCGGCCACCGGGGGTACGGCGGTCCGCATCGTCACTTGGCCTCGCCCCGCAGCCCGGCCCAGTAGGCGCCGTCGACCGAGTCCGGGTCGGCCCGGCGGCGGCGCCGGCTCTCCGCCGACGAGGCCCGGCGGGCCCGGCGCGAGGCCAGGTCGACCAGGGTGGGGGTGTCGTCGTCCGCCACGTCGTCCTCCGGGGCGTACCGGGCCGGAGGACGCCAGTAGTCAGCCTCCGCCTCCGGCAGGTCGTCCTCGGCGCTGTGCCGCCCACCACCGCTGCGGGGCGCGGCGGAGATCGGCGAGCCGGAGATGGGTGCACCGGAGATCGGGTCGGCCGAGGTCGAGGCGGTCGACTCCCACCGGCGCGGGCTGTCCCAGGGCTCCTCCGGCTCGTCCTCCATCCGCTGCGGGGCGGCCGAGTACCGGCTGTCGGTCCGGGACCGGCGGGAACGGCCGTACTCCTCCTCGTCGTCGGAGTCGCGGCGGCGGCGTCGCACCGGCTCCTCGTACTCCATCAGGTCCTCGTCGCGACGGGACGCACGACGGCCCACCGGCTCGCGCTCCTCCTCGCGCCGCGACCGGCGGCCGGTCGACTCCTCGTCGCGTCGCGACCGGCGGGCCACCGGCTCCTCCTCGACCCGCGCCGCACGCCGCCCGGTGGTCTCCTGCTCCTCGCCGCGGCGGGCGGAACGTCGGCTGCCCGGCTCGGCGTCACGACGCCGGCGCGCCACCGGCTCCAGCACCTCGGTCTCGCGGCGCACCACCCGCTCCAGTTCCTCCTCCTCGTGGCGTGAGGCGCGCCGGACGACCGGCTCGAACTCCTCGTCGCGACGATCCCGGCCGGACCGGACCGGTTCGCCCAACGTGCCCGGCTCAGGAACCACCGGCACGGTGAACCGTTCCGGGTCGTTGCGCCGGATGGTGGGGCTGGCCCAGGTACCGGAGGTGCTGTCGGCCCAACTGGTGTCGCGACGGACCCGCTTCTCCCGACCGTCGTCGGCTTCGTCGCGCCGGCCGGTCAGGGTGCCGAGCAGGGACTTGCCCCGGGTCTCCTCGGTGGGCTTGGCCCCGCTCATCACCTCGTTCAGGACGGCGGCCTGCTGCCGCTCGCGGCTGCGCCGTTGCAGGGTGACCGAGAGCCGGACCATCAGGGCGATCACGACCAGCAGCGCGCAGGCGAAGTAGCTCAGCCCCACCCAGGTGGCGGGCGGGCGGCCGGCGAGCAGACCGTGGAAGATGGCGAACGGCCAGGAGACGTACGCCATGGAGTGCAGGGCACGCCACACCCACTTCGGGCCGACGTCGGCAAACCGGGCCCGAATGATCCCGGTCCAGAGCACACCCACCATGAGCAGCGCGGCGATGGTGCCCAGCCCGATGTAGAGGCCCCGGCCACCGACGAACGGCACGGCGGCGTCGGTCATCCCCGCCCGGCCGCTGGCGATCTTGGTGATGACGTGGAAGGCCAGCCCGGCCACGCCGAGGATGCCGGTGGCCCGGTGCGCGGACTGCATCAGCACCCGGTGCCGGATGAGCAGCACCAGCCGGTCGGTGGCGAGCAGCCCCATCATCACCGTGAGGCTCAACGCGACCAGCGCGATCACGCCGGCGAAGAACTCGGTGAAGAAGAAGCCCATCGCGTACATCTGCTGACCCGCGCCGGTGAGCATCGTCAACGCCCAGAACGCGGCGAGCCCGGACGCGGAAAGCGCCATGATCTGGCCGCGGGACCGGACGCGGATCCCTCGACTGCTGCTGCTGGTACGTACGGCAGCTGCCTTCTCGTTCTGCGTAGCCCGGACCATCTGCTCCTCGATCGTCTCGCGGCGGCGCACCGCCGGCCGACCCTGTTCCCCACTCCAGTACGCAGCGCGGCTCCAGTCGGATCAGTGTCGTAAGAAAAAATCTCGGCGAGTTGTCGAACCGCCCCGCCACCCGGCGCGTATAGCGGCCCCGCCGCCGACCGTCCACACCAGCACATTGACAGACGTTGAAATCGGCTTGTAACCTTTCTGAAATTTTCAGTCCCGGTTGCAAGGTCCGGGCAGCCCGCACCACTTCCCCCGTCCCCCGGCACCCCTGGAGCACCCGATGCATCGACGTCGACTCCGCCCGGCGATCGTCGCCCTCGCCCTGATCGCCGGGCTCCTCGCCCCCGGCGTGGCGACCGCACCCCCGGCGGCCGCCACCCCCAGTGGCGGCAAGAAGGTCATCGCCAACCTCTTCGAGTGGAACTGGCCCTCGGTCGCCAGCGAGTGCAACAGCACCCTCGGCCCGAAGGGCTACGGCTTCGTCCAGGTGTCACCACCACAGGAGCACGTACGCGGCAACCAGTGGTGGGTGGCCTACCAGCCGGTCAGCTACCGGATCGAGTCCCGCAAGGGCACCCGCGCGCAGTTCAAGTCCATGGTCGACACCTGTCACGCGGCCGGCGTGAAAGTGATCGTCGACGCGGTCATCAACCACATGTCCGGCCAGGACAACGGTGGGACCGGCTGGGCCGGCTCGACCTACCAGCACCACGTCTACCCCGGCATCTACCAGTCGCAGGACTTCCACTACTGCGGGCGCAACGGCAACAACGACATCGCCAACTACAACGACCGCTACGAGGTGCAGAACTGCGAGCTGGTCAACCTCTCGGACCTGAAGACGGAGTCCGACTACGTCCGCTCCCGGCTGGCCGCGTACCTCAATGACCTGCTGTCGCTCGGAGTGGACGGTTTCCGGCTGGACGCCAGCAAGCACATGCCGGCGGCCGACATCGCCAACATCCGCAGCCGGCTCAACCGGTCGGCATACATCGTGCAGGAGGTCATCTACGGCGCGGGCGAGCCGATCACACCGAACGAGTACACCGGCAACGGTGACGTGCACGAGTTCCGCTACGGCAAGGACCTGGCCCGGGTGTTCCGCTCCGAGCGGCTGGCGTACCTGCGCAACTTCGGCGAGGGCTGGGGCCACCTGCCCAGCGGCGTGTCCTCGGTCTTCGTGGACAACCACGACACCCAGCGCGACGACGGGGGCGTGCTCACCTACCGCGACCGGGGCATCTACGCGCTGGCCAACGCGTTCATGCTGGCCTGGCCGTACGGCTCCCCGACGGTGATGTCGAGCTACACCTTCAGCAGCCGCGACGCCGGCCCACCCTCGGACGGCAACAACAAGACGCGCAACACGGTCTGCTACTCCGGCTGGGAGTGCGAACACCGCTGGCCGGTGATCGCGAACATGGTCGGCTTCCGCAACGCCACCGAGGGCGCCGCAGTCAGCAACTGGTACGACAACGGCAACAACCACATCGCCTTCAGCCGCACCGGCCGGGGCTTCATCACCATCAACGACGAGGGCTCCGCGATCAACGGCCGCTCCTACTACACCGGACTCCCGGCCGGCCGCTACTGCGACGTCATCCACGGCACCTTCACCAACGGCACCTGCTCCGGACCGGTCGTCACCGTCGACGCCAACGGCTGGTTCGCCGCCAACATCCCCGCCCACGACGCCATAGCCCTCCACCAAAACGCCCGCCTCCCCTAACCCCCACCCACCCCACCCACCCCACCCACCCTCCTCCCGAGGGCCCGGGGGCCCGCGTTGATCATGAGGTTATTGCCCAGATTGGAGATCAAAAAGGGCAATAACCTCATGATCACGCTTGGGGTGAGGGGGAAAGGGGGTAGAAGGGGTTGTTTAGGGTTATTGTGGGTAGGTGGGGGTTTTGGGGTTTCTGGGGTCGCGGGGGCGGCGGGGGGTCGCTGTCGGGGTGGGCTTGGCGGCGCTGATGGGTGGGGCCGCGTACACGGGATGGGCGCTGACGCCGACGCCCGGGGCGACTCCCGTCGCCGGGCCCACCGGTGAGGCGCTGACGCCGACGGCGGAGGTGCCGCCGTCGGCGGACGCCGAGCGGGTGCTGCCCGCAGCACCGGCGCCCGACGGGCTACCGGAGATCGACTACGACCCGGCCCCTGCCGGTTTCCCCGACGACCCGGACGCCCTCGACACCACACCGCTGACCCGGGGCCTGCACCCGACCCGGAGGATCGCCGCGTACGACGCGCCCGGTGGCCGCCCGCTGGCGTTCCTGATGCCGACGATCAGCGAGGTGGAGCTGACCGTGCCGATCGCCCGCCGCGAGTCCGGCTGGACGGCGGTGCTGCTTCCCTCGGCCAACCGCAAACTGGCCTGGCTGCCACCCGGCGGCTTCCGCACCGTCGCGCTGCACGACCAGATCGTGGTGGAACGCACCCCGTTCCGGCTCACCTGGTACCGCGACGGCACCGCCCAACAGTCCTGGCAGATCAGCCTCGGCCAACGTGGCCAGGAAACCCCACTCGGCCGGACCTTCGTGCTGGGCCGCACCCCACCACCGGAGTCGGTCTACGGCGGGGTGGACATCTACGCCCTCGGCTCGATCCCCGACGACCTGGACTCGGTGCCCGCCGGGCTGCGCGGCGCCCACATCGGGATCCACACCTGGTACCACGACGGTGAGCTGGGCCAGCAGACCACGAACGGCTGCATCCGGTTGACCGCCACCGGTCAGCGCCTGCTGCTGGAGAAACTGCGTCCGGGCACGCCGGTGGTGGTCGTCGACGAACTGCCCACCCCACCCGCCACCGCCTGAGGCCGTGGTCGGGGAAACAGCCGCTCGATCATCCGACGACTCACAACCGCAGGGCAGCGACCGCGTCGTCGAGCGTGGCCGCTCGGGCCAGCGGCTGAACGGACGCGCCCTCGGCCAGCCAGAGCCGACAACCCGTCCGGTCGAACGACGCCACCACCGGCTGCCCGGCATAGTGCCGGCCGACCCGCCGCAGCGGAACGGTCGGGTCCGGCACCGGCGGTGATGGGGCCGCCTGCGGTGCGGGTACCGGCCGGTCCGGCTCCCGGGGCACGGCGGCGAGCAGGTGACTGTCGAGGTACTCGACGCACCGGGCCACGGCCAGCTCGACGCTGGCGCAGAACGGAAACTCCGCCCCCACCTCGGCGTCGCGCGCCAGCAGCCGGACATCCCACCGCTCGCCCTGGATCTTCGTCGGGTCGCCCGCGTCGAGCCGGTGGTCGCAGTAGGTGAGCACGGCGATCAGGTCGAGCGCGTGGGCGAGCCGCAGCAGGTCGGTAAGCGGCGGCACGTCCGGTGCGGCGGCCAGCACGAACAGCCGCGCCCCGGGCAGCCCGCCGCCGATCCGCTCGACGTGCTGGCGGGCCGGCTCGACGGCGGGATCGAAGACTGTCACCGTGCCGTCGAGCAGGTCCTGGTCGATTGGCTGCCCCTCGTCGAGGCGGGTCAGGTCGGCCGGACGTACCCCGAAGGTGCCGGCGTGCCGGGCCACCCGCCAGCGCCCGCCCAGTTGGTGCACCGGCGTGCCGTTGGGCTGGTGGCCGATCACCGGAGCCGGCTCCCCCGGCACCGGACGCCACGTCTCGTGGCTGACCCGCCTCAGGTCGGTCACGGTGACGGTCAGCGCCGCCGGGATCCGGCCGCCGTCGTGGCAGGTGAAGCAGGCCAGGCCCGACGGCGCGAAGCCGGCCCCGGAGCAGTGCGGACACTGCGGGTCCGGCCCGGACGCACCGATCCGGCAGTGGCAGCGGCGCAGCCGGGTGCCGGGCCGGCAGTCCGGGCAGGGCCGGTGCTCGATCGGCTCGCCCCACCAGGCCGGGTCGGGTGGCTCGGTGACCCGGCGCACCGTCTCCCGCACGTATCTGACGATCTGGCCGGTGTCCCGCTCATGCAGCTTCTCGACGCTGCCCGCCGGGCAGAGCGGGGTGTGCCACCAGCGCCCGTCGCGCCAGATCGCCTGGGCCCCGGGTGCGTCCCCGACCAGGTCCGCGAGAATCTTCCGGGAGAGCCCTCCAAGGTCCACCGCCGGGGGTACGCCGGCAGCCGGCACCGGCAGCACCGTGTACGCGGGCGCATGCCGTCCCCGCTCGTCGAGCCCGTGCATGGCGCTGACCACTGTGGTGGCGGCGGCCACCGACGCCAGGTCGGCGGACCCGATGACCCGGTCCTCGTCCGGCACCGGCGAGCCGGGTAGCTCGTAGCGGATCTGCCAGGTCAACCAGTCGTGCCGGCGACGGGCGTCCACCACGAGGTCGAGGTGCAGCAGGTCGGCCAGGCCGCAGAGTCGGGCTAGCTCACGCCCCGGATCAGGCGGTGGCGGCAGCTCGGTGCTGCGTCCCACGTAGACCCGCCACGGGTCGAAGTCCTGCCCGACCAGGGCCGCCGCCTCCATCGCCAACCGCTGCCGTTCCGGCAGGTCGGGCCGCCACGTCTTCGGCAACCAACCGAGCGTGTCGTCCAACTCCCGCCCACCCCAGCGCGGACGCAGCCCACGCACCCCGACCGGGCCGGCCAGCTCGGCGACGACCGGCCGGGCCCGCCGCACCCGTTCGTCGTCGACCGGCGGCAGCGCCCCGCCGGGTACCAGTCGCCGCGACGCCGCCGCCCCGGTGTCCAGGTTGACCACTGTCACCACGAGCTGCGCCCGCCGCCGCCCACCCCGCCCGCACCTGTGGCACGCCTCCGCGACGCTGCCGTCACCGCCACAGACCTGGCAATCGGCGTACGCCTCGTCCCGATGCTCGCTCCCTTCCACCACGAGCCGGTCCCCGCCGTCCGTGCAGAAGCACCGCCGCACCAGGAAGCCCAGCCCCGAGCACTCGTCGCAGTCGACCACCGTCATCGGCGACCACCGCCCAACCGCCGGGCGCAGTCGCCGTCGTGGTCGGCCCGCAACAGGCACCGCCGGCCGGTCGACAGCAGCAGGTCACAGAAGACCCGATGGCGTACGCCCTGCTCGTCCTCGGCCGACACGGTGGTCTCTCCCGGGTCGGCCGGCGGCAGCACCGACGCCCACCGGGCCACCACCCGGGCCAGCCGCTGCGCCGCGAGCAGATCCGACGCGGCCACCGGCAGGTGTACCACCCACCGCCCGCTCACCTGTGGCGTCCCTGGTTCGCCGGCCGCTGATGAGGGTCAGCCTGGCCCACGCTCGGCTGGTTGAGGCGAGCCTGCCGCGCCTGGGCCTGCTCGGACTGCCACCGCCGCAGCGCCTCCCGGACCCGCGCCGACTCCCGGTCGGCCGCCGCCACCTGCCGGTACGCGGCTTCCAGGTCACCGGCCACCCGGTCGAGGAACGCGACCACCTCCACCGGGTCGTAGCCCCGCCGCCCCAGCCGGAACCGCCGATCCCGCACCTGCCACGGCCGCAACGGCCGGTAGGTCGCCGCCCGGTAACAGGTGCCCGTTTCGTGCCGCTCGTCACGCTGGTTGCCGGGCCGCGCGGCATGGCTAGGTTCGGGCCGCCCGCGGTGCCCTGGGTCGTGCCGGCGACGCCGGAAGGGGATGCGCATGACAGACCTCGCTCTCGTTGGCGTAGGCGATGTGGAAGGCGGGCCCATCGGCCCGCCGCGCACCGACGGACCCGCCCGGCACCTGCCACCGCAGCCCTCATCGGCAGTACGGCAACAGGGCAGACATGGCCGCTGAGCAGCGGTTCCACAGTGGCCGTGGACAGAGTGAAGCACCGGGAGGACTCAATTGCAATGTCGCAATAGGGGCGTTCGGTGAGCGATCTCGCTATCGAAACTTACTTACAGTGTTGTGTCTATTGATTGTGAGACACTCGGTGGCTTCAATTGGGCGAAAGGATGTCGAACCATCCCAGCCACCGGAGGGCGACAGTGTCACAGTCAGTGACAGGATCGACGATGCTGAGGCGTCAGATCGGCCGTAAATTTGAGTCGCTGCGCAAGGCAGCAGGGCTCACTATGGAGCAGGCCGCGGAGCGGCTGGACCGAGCACGCGCCACGCTGCATCGGATCGAGAACGGCGCCGAGCACGTTCGCTTCCGCCAGGCTGACGTGCAGCAGATGCTTGACCTCTACGGCGCGTCCAGCGACGATCGGCAACTCCTGCTCGCTCTGACAGCGGCGACGCGGGAGAACAAGAACTGGTGGCATGACTACATCGGCGCGGGCCTACCACGCTGGTTCCAGCTCTACATCGGTCTCGAAGCGGCGGCGTCCAGTATCCGCCAGTACGAGGCCGAACTGGTACCGGGCCTGCTTCAAACTCGCGCCTACGCCGAGCAGGTCTTCACGATGCCGGGCGGTGCGATCGACGCGGCGGACGACCAAGAGCAGCGTCGGGCTGTTCAGCTCCGCGTCGAAAGGCAGAGCCTCCTCACACGCTTCTCGCCTCCGCAACTCAGCGTGATAATCAACGAGGCTGTGTTGCGCCGCCCCGTGGGCAACGCGACGATCATGGCCGAGCAACTCCACCAGATCGCCAAGGCTGCGGAGCTACCCAACGTGACCATCCAAGTTCTAGCTTTTTCTGCCGGACTACATGCGGGCGCGATGGCCGGAGCGTTCTCACTTCTGGAGTTCCCCAGAGACGGCCAGGACCGGGAGATCGAGCCACCCGTGGCGTATCTCGACGCCGCGACCGGAGCCATCTACCTCGACAAGCCTCACGAGACAGCGGCCTACAACATGATCTGGGCAGACATGACGAGTCGCGCCCTGAACGAGTCAAGATCCAAGGACCTGATCCAGCAGATCGCAGAGGAGTATTCCCGTGCTTGACCAGACCGGTGCCGTCTGGCGCAAGTCCAGCCGCAGCAACAACGGCGGAAACTGCGTCGAGGTCGCCGACAACCTCGCAGGATCAGTCGGCTTGCGAGACAGCAAGAATCCCAGCGGGCCGGTTCTGTCGGTCAACGCTAGGGCTTGGAGCGCCTTCGTGACGGGCGTCAAGCAGGGCGCGTTCAGCAACTGACATCGACACTGCGGTTGGGGTCGTCCAGACTCAGGGTCTCGCTCGCCGTTGCGCGGCCAGCAGCCGACCGGTCGTGCGTGGGGCTGCCGACTCTGCTCCATCTCGGATAGTGTTCGTCCCGCCACGGATTCATGAACATCGGCCGGTGTTCGTCGGCACCGGCAGCGGTCGGGGAGGACGCTATGGCCAGCATTGAGCAAGTGAAGGCCGCGCTCGCCCAGGCAGCCGAGCAGAGCAATGCCACCACCCACCAGATCCGGGCGGCCATCGACGGCACCGAGCAGGTACTCGCCCGGCTGCGGGCGGTCGCCGCCGGCACCGGACATCCGTCGATCGCCGAGGCCATCGCCCGCGCCGAGCAGAGCAAGCAACGGCTGATCGAGGCAGCGACGACGCTTCAAGGCAGCACCCAGGCCGCCCGGCAGTACATCAACGTCCTGGGCTGACCGTGAGCATCGGCGACGTCAAGGCGACCCTGCGGGACGGTACCCGGTCGCTTGACCAGGCGAAGGCGACGGTCGAGCGCATCGCAACCACCCTGGCCGAGGCACAGAGCCTCACCCTGGCCACCCTGCACGACAGCCAACACTCGGAGGCCGAGGAGGCGCGCCGCGCGCTGGCCGCCGCAACACGCGAAGTGGAGCTGACGCTGCGGAACATCGGCGTCGCGAAGAAGCGCGCCATCGCGTTCATGGATGCCCTCGGATGAGCAGCCTTGTCGCCGAGGTAGTAGCCCAGCTCGCCACGGCGATCCGGCAGCTCGACACGCTCGCTGTGACGGCCGCGCACGCTCAGGAAGAGATCGACCAGGGCCACAGCCGATACGTGGAGGCAAGCCAGGGCACGGAACAGCCGGATTCCCGAGCGGCGGTGACGCACTGTCGTACGGCCGCCGACAGGGCAGGTCGGCTCGGCCGGCTGACCAGCAATGCCGCCGGGCATCTGGCTACCTATGCGAACGTGATCGCGCCTGGCTCCGTCCCCGTCCGTGCGGACGCTGGCGACGCATCGCCGTCCGGCGAGCGCTTGGTCGGCGAGTCGGAGGGGCGAGGCAGTCGCGCCGAAGCTTTCCTCCGACGTCATGTCAAGAAGGCCGACGAGACGGAAGGCAACCTCCAGAACGCCGAGCAGGCCGCGACGACGGCGTTCCGTGAATTTGTCCGGGATGTCAAAGGAGGTCCGGGCGGCACATCGACTTCCACCACTCAGCCGAAGCCCGCCGCGCCCGCGGATCGCCCGCAGTTGGAGCACCCGGTCACCTCAGTCATCATGGCAGCCGGCGCGGTGGTCGTCGGGGTCAAGGGCTTGTGGAACATGACCAAGAAGCATCGGGAGAGGAAGCGTCGTGACGATCAGTCCTGAGATGATCGCCTATATCCGCACCATGGTGAAGGGCGAGCACGCCGAGAACGACCGCATCGAGGCCCGGCTCGATGCCCAGGGCTGGGACGGCTTCGGCACGCTGCTCGGTGCTGTCTTCTACTTCGCCGTGAACCGCCGCTTCCCCAATGGGGCGAGCCCGGACGAGGTGATCCGGTTCGTCAGTGAGATGCGGAGCACGACGACCGGCGGACCCAGTACCGACGCGATGAGCGCGGAGAAGCTGATCAGCGCCGCTCTCGACCCGAGCATTGACACTGATATCGACCCGACTATTGCCGGCCGCATCCAGGGCTTGACCATCCTGCACACCCTGGGCGCTGGCACCGTCTCCGACGATGAGTTAGACCAACTTTTGGCCGAGGCAGCAGCTCTCGCCAGCCGGGTCTAGCATCCGGGCCCGGATACAGCGATCTGACCGCCCAGCCGGGATCAGGAGACGTGGTCGTGACGAAGCTGGGTGAGTTGATCCAGGCAATGGCCCGCAGTGACTGGGACACGACCGACTCCCTCATTGCGGATCTTGACCGCGCCAAGTGGGCTGGTGGTCTCCAGGTGATCGGTGCCGCCTTCGCGATCGCTGTCAACCGACGCTTCGGACCGAGCGCTTCCCCCGCCGACGTCGCTCAGTTCGTGGCCGCCGCCCGGGCCAGCTACGAGGAGGGGGACAGCCTTCCCGCGCTTGAAATGGAGGGGCTGATCCGTGCCGCCCTCGGCGAAGCCGAGCTAGCCGACAACATCGCGCCGGACGTGGCGCTCGGTGCGGAGCTGATCGTCCTGACCCACTTCCTTCAAGAAGCCAACCTGACGCAGGAGCAACTCGACGCCTTCGTGGCCGAGGCGGAACAAACCGCTACGGAGTACATGTAGATCCGGATGCGGGTCTCCGCACTCGGGCCGTACAACGAGCATTTGACCCGCGACGTCGGTGCCCTCCATCTGGCGTTGCTCGTGCTCAGCGTGATGGCCTGGCGGCGACCGACGCCGTCCGCGCTGCGGATGGCCGGCGGTGCCTGGCTGATCTTCACCGCGGTGCACTTTCTCTGGCACTCCCTGCACTTGCAGGTCCACCCACCAGCGGACCAGATCGGCAACGTGATCGCACTCGGCGGCAACCTGGCGCTGGCCATCCTGCTGCTGCTACCGGACCGCCCGGTCGCGGCGCAACAGCACGTCACCGTCTCGCCAGAGCAGCCGTCCTGACGCCCCGCGTGGTGGCGTTGACGGTAGGGCGGGACGACAGCAGGATGGCGCGGGTGGAATCGAAGGAGTTGAAGGAACGGGCGCAGGCACTGCGGGCCGCCGGTAAGACGCCCAAGCAGATCGCCCGCGATCTCGGGGTCACCCGTGCGGTGGTCACCCGGCTGGTGCGGGGCGTCGATGTCGTACGGCCGGGGCGGGTGCATCCGGCGGAGCTGCCGCTGCTTGGCTGCTGGGTCAGCCGGCAGTGGAGCAACGGCCTCCGCGTGGCCGACCGACCGGCGGACTGGGTCGACGACGCCGAGCTGCCGCCGATGGCGATGGGTGCCGGTCTGGTCAGCGTGGCGGTCGCCCGGGCGGATGGCGACGCGGTGAGCACCTGCGGCTTCCTGGTCGACACCTACTGTCTCGGCGTGAAGAATGCCCTGCCACCGGTCACCTCCGATCCCGACGAGGTGCCGTATTTTGTGGCCGAGTTCTTCTCTGCCTACGACACGCCGCCGCTCCAGGCTCCCATCGAGCTCGCCCGGCACCTGATCTTCGGCGCTGTCGACTACGCCCGCGACCTCGGCTTCGACCCGCATCGTGACTTCTACAGCGCCGCACCGCATCTTGGCACCTGGGAGCCGCCGAGCCGGATCACCTTCGGCCTCGACGGCAAACCCTTCTTCCACCAAGGCCCGCACGACAACCCAGAGCGGATCATGCGTACCCTCGACCGGACGGTCGGCCGCGACAACTACCACTTCACCGTCGTCCCGACTCTGCTCTGACGACAACCTGGGGAGGAACGTTGGTGGTCGAGCAGGTGGCCGGGTTCGTCCGCCGGACCGAGCGGTACGCGGCCGACGATGTGCACGCCGTGCTGCGCTTGTGTGATTCCGGACGGCTGCGGTGCAGCGAGAAGACGCGGCGGCCGGCAGCGGCCACCGTGGTCGAGGTGGCCAAGACGCTGTCCTCGGGTGACTTCTATCCGGACGAGCCGATCGCCGCGTTCGCCTGGCCGCTGCTGGTGCAGGCGGGCGGTCTCGCCGAGATCACCAGCGGGAAGCTGCAACTGACCGCGAAGGGCCGGGCCGCCCTCGGTAAGCCGGCCGCCGCAGTCGTGCAGACGTTGTGGCGGTCGTGGCTGACCAAGGGCCTGATCGACGAGTTCAGCCGGGTCGAGAACATCAAGGGGCAGCGTGCCGCCAACGTGCTGACCGCGCCGAAGGCACGGCGGCAGAAGGTGTCCGAGGCGCTCGCGGCCCAACCTGTCGGCGAGTGGGTCGACGTGGACGATCTCTTCGCGCAGATGAAGCAGACCGCCTGGTCACCGCGGGTCGCGCGCAGCGAGCGGGCACTGTGGAAGCTGTACCTGGAGGATCCGCAGTACGGCAGCCTCGGCTACGCCGGGTTCGGCGAATGGGAGCTGCTGGAGGGCCGTTACACCCTGGCGGTGCTCTTCGAGTACGCGGCGACGCTGGGCCTGATCGACGTCGCCTACGACAAGCCGGGTGGCGCCCGCGACGACTACCACGGGAACTGGGGTGCCGACTATCTCGACGCCCTCAGCCGGTACGACGGGCTGCGGGCGATCCGCCTCAACGACCTCGGTGCCTACGTGCTCGGCGTGCATAAGCAGTACACGCCACCGGAGCCGGAGGCACCCGAACGTACCGTGAAGGTGTTGCCCAACCTCGACGTGGTGGCGGTGGGCCGGCTTTCCCCAGCCGAGTTGCTGGTGCTGGAGAGCTACGCCCGCCGTACCGGTGACCACGTCTGGACAGTGAGCCGGGAGAGTCTGCTCGTCGCCGTCGACGCCGGGCGGCAGCCGGACGACTTCGCCGGATTTCTGCGGGAGCGGGCCGCGCAACCTGACCTGCCCGGGCCGCTGCTGACGCTGTTCGATGAGATCGCCGAGCGGGCCGGGCGGCTCACCGACCTGGGGCCGGTACGCCTCATCGCCTGTGCGGACCCGGCCCTGGCCATGCTGATCAGCCACGACCGGAAGCTACGGCCGCTGTGCCGGCTGGTCGGTGACCGGCACCTGGCCGTACCCATGAACCGGGAGCAGGACTTTCGCCGAGCGCTTACCACCCTCGGCTATGCCGTCCCAGCTGACGGCTCGCACCGACCCGGATAACCGCCCAGTCGGCTGACGATCCGCAGCACCTGGGCCAGCTCGCTGGCCTCGAAGACGCCGTCGGCGGCGTGCCGCTCGAACACCGCGACAGTCCGGGTCGCCCGGTGGATCATCTGATCGAGGTCGTCGGCGATGTCCGCACGGCGCCCCGCGATCACCGCTTGGGCGAGATCGTCGGCCCTGGCGGTGTAGAGGAAGACCTTCAGTGACCGGCACACCCCCCACCAGCGCAGCGCGTACTCCTGTGCGGTGATCGGGCTGCCGGAGCGCGCCGCCTTCAGCGCCCGCGCGGAGGAGGGTTCCGACCGCGCCAGTTCGTCGGCATGGTCGGCCAACACGTCAGCGGTTTCGATCCCCATCCCGCCATTCAAGCAACGGTGGAAGCAACCGGGGTAGGCGATAACAGCCAGACTGCTGACAAACGGTCAGGGCAGCGGATCGGTGACGTCCGGCCCTGGCATGGGCACGGGCTACGGGGGTATGACCGAGACATGAGGGCGAGTTTCCGGCTCGGGCGGATCGCGGGCGTACCGGTCGGGGTCAACTGGAGTGTCCTGGTCATTTTCGCGCTGATCTGGTGGGGGCTGTCGGCCAACCTGTTCCCGGAGTCGTACCCGGACCGGTCCGTGGTCGCGTACCTGCTGGCCGGGCTGACCGCCGCGGTGGTCTTCTTTCTCGGCCTGCTCGCCCACGAGGTGTCGCACGCGGTGGTGGCCAAGCGCAACGGTCTGGGCGTGCAGGGGATCACCCTGTGGCTCTTCGGTGGCGTCGCCGAGCTGCGCGGCGAGGCCCGCTCCCCCGGTGCCGAGCTGCGCATCTCCGGTATCGGCCCGCTGGTCAGTCTGATCATCGGCGTATTCTTCGGCGCCATCGCGACGCTGCTCGCCCTGGCCGGGGTCGAGGGGTTACTGCTGGGTGTGATGGCCTGGCTCGGCGGCATCAACCTGCTGCTGGCGGTGTTCAACATTCTGCCGGCGGCACCGCTGGACGGCGGGCGGCTGCTGCGGGCGGCGGTGTGGAAGGCGACCGGCGACCGGACCCGCGCCACTGTGGTGGCGGCCCGAGCCGGCTGGATCCTCGGCCTGGCACTCATCGGGTTCGGCCTGTGGCGGTTCCTCACCGGCACCGGGGTCGGCGGGTTGTGGCTGGCGTTGATCGGCTGGTTCCTGATCGGCGCGGCCACCATGGAGGAGCGGCAGGCCCGGGTGGGCGACGCGCTGCGCGGCATCCGGGTCGCCGACGTGATGACCCCGCAGCCGCAGACCGCCTCGGGTGAGCTGACGGTGGCCGATTTCGTGGACAACTACCTCTTCGCGTACCGGCACACGGCGCTGCCGCTGACCGAGGACGGCCGGCCGGTCGGGCTGGTCACCCTCGACCGGGTACGCGGCGTGCCGTCCGGCGAGCGGGGCAGCACCACCCTGGCGGCGGTGGCCTGCCGTGCCGACGACCTGGTGCTCGCCTCCCCCGACGAGCCGCTTACCGACCTGCTGCCCCGACTCAGTGACTGTGCCGACGGCCGGGCGCTGGTGGTCACCGACGGCCGCCTGGTCGGCATCGTCTCCCCCAGCGACATCAGCCGTGCCGTCCAGCGCAGCAGCATGCGCGACCAGCTCGCCACCGGCCGCTGACCGCAGGCATGTGCATGCCGACAGCCTCAGCGCACGTGGGCTGATCCTAGTTCGAGGTCCGGGCACGTCCACCGGGCCGCACCGCGTCGGTACGACGGGTCGTTGTCAGCGGGGAAACAGCTTGTCGAGTTCCTCGGTGCGGAATTTTCCCTTGGGGTCGAGGCGGTTGACCAACGCGGCGAAGTCGGTCCAGCGGGGGTAGGTCGCGGCGATCGTCCCGGTCGGCATCGTGAAGACCTTGCCCCAGTGCGGCCGGGGCGCGAACGGGGCCAGTGCCCGCTCGACCTCGGCGAGGACCGGCAGTACCGCCGCCGCGTCGGCGATCCAGGTGAAGTGCACCGCGAGGCTGTCGCGGTCGTACTGCGGGCTGAGCCACAGCCCGTCGGCGGCGATGGTGCGCAGCTCGCTGGTCTGCGCGACCGGGGCGATCAGGTGCGCCACCTCGTCCAGCGCGGCGAGCGCCGCGCCGGCCGCCGCGCGGGGCAGATGGTATTCGGACTGCAACTCGTCGCCGTTGCTCGGCGTGAAGCCGAGCCGGAAGTGCGGCAGCCGCTCGTGCCAGGGGCCGGGCTCGCCGAGCTGCTCGGTGCAGTTGACCACCGGCATGCCGGGCACCGGATGCCAGGGCCGGTCGGCGGCCGTGGTGTCGAGCCAGCCCGCCGGGGGCGCGGGCTGGTCCGCGAGCTGCTTGCGCCAGACCTGGGTACCGCGCGTCGAGCGCCAGTCGGTGAAGACACTGACGCTGTACGCCGAGGCGAGCGCCGCGTCCAGCGCCTCGCGGGGCAGGTCGAGGCGGACGTACTGGCGTACCTCGAAGGTCGGCACCACGTCCAGGGCGAGCCGGGTGACGACGCCCAGCGCGCCGAGGGAGACCACCATACCGGTGAAATCGGGGTCGGTGCGGTCCACGGTGAGCAGGTCACCGGCGGCGGTGACCAGTTCCAGGCCGGCGACGGCGGTGGCCAGGTTGCCGACGGTCTCGCCAGAGCCGTGGGTGCCGGTGATGACCGCGCCGGCCACCGAGATGTGCGGCAGCGAGGCGAGATTGGCCAGCGCGTACCCGCGCTCGTGCAGCCAGGTGGCCAGGTCGCCGTAGCGCAGCGCGGCCGGCACGTGCACCACCCGCCGCTGCTCGTCCAGTTGCGGGGTGGCCGGCAGCCCGGTCAGCGTGACCAGGTCGCCGGTGGTGTCGCCGAGCCGGTTGAAGGAGTGTCCGCTGCCCACCGCCCGGAGCCGGGCACTGCCGGCGACCAACTTCCGCAGCTCGTCGATCGAGGACGGACGGTGGTACGCCCGGGCTGCGTACTCGACGTTGCCGGCCCAGTTGCGGTGCGTCGACACTCCCGACCCCCTCTGCCCGCCAGCGGTTACCGCCGGCTCCGTCGGGGAACCCTACGCCGATGAGCAGCTACCGTGATCCCGCCCCTCGCGGCGACGTGTATCCCTCCGAGGAAGAGATCGACCCGGCCGGCAGCGGCGTGGAACCCGCCACTGGTTTCGCCGGCACCGTCGACGGCTCCCCGGTCACCTGGTCCGACGCCGGGCCGTGGGCGAGCCAGCCGGATCCGCAGCCCAGCCCCACCCCGGAACCGGTGCCGGCACCGCCGCCCACCCCCGGCCCGCCGCCCCGGGTCGAGACCGGCGCCCGGTCGATCGTGACCCGACACATGGACGGTTCGGTGCAGGTGGTCACCGATTTCGACGGCGACGGCGTGGCGGACCAGGTGCAGTTCGACCTCGACGGCGACGGGCTACCGGACGTCACCTACCTCGACCGCGACCGGGACGGCCAACTGGACACGGTGCTGCGCGAGGAGCATCGGGTCTGACCCGTCGCCCGGCCCGCCTCGCCCGCCCGCGATCGGGCCCGCGCCGCGACACACGGAGCCGGACCGCGACGGGCGGAGCGCGGCGAGGCATTCCCGCGTCGGCAGGTCAGAGCTGCCGCATGACCTCGGTGGCGACCAGGTCCAGGTGATCCAGGTCGGTCAGGTCGAGCACCTGGAGGTAGAGGCGCTGGCTGCCGATCTCCGCGTACCGGCCGATGGTGTCGATGACCTCGGCGGGGGTGCCGGCGAGGCCGTTGACGCGCAGCTCGTCCGGCTCGCGGCCGATCGCGGCGGCCCGCCGCGCCACCTCGGCATCGTCCTTGCCGCAGCAGAGCACCAGCGCGTTGGACCAGGTCAGCTGGGCCGGGTCGCGGCCGATGTCGACGCAGGCGGCACGGACCCGCTGGAACTGGGCCACCGTCTCGTCGATCGAGACGAACGGCAGGTTGAACTCGTCGGCGTAGCGGGCGGCTAGCTGCGGCGTACGCTTCGCGCCCTTGCCACCGAGCAGAATCGGCGGGTGCGGGCGCTGGACCGGCTTGGGCAGCGCGGGCGAGTCGCTGACCTGGTAGTGCCGGCCGGTGAAGTCGAACGTCTCGCCCGGCGGGGTGCGCCAGAGACCGGTGATCACCGCCAGCTGCTCGTCCAGCCGGTCGAACCGCTCACCCAACGGCGGGAAGGGAATCCCGTACGCCTGGTGCTCGGCGTCGTACCAGCCGGTGCCGATGCCCAGCTCGACCCGCCCGCCGCTCATCTGGTCGACCTGGGCCACGGTGATCGCGAGCGGGCCGGGCAGCCGGAACGTCGCGGCGCTCATCAGCGTGCCGAGCCGGATGGATCGGGTGTCCCGGGCCAGCCCGGCCAGCGTCGTCCAGGCGTCGGTGGGGCCGGGCTCGCCGCTGCCCGATCCCATCTTCAGGTAGTGGTCCGACCGAAAGAAGGCGCCGAAGCCGGTCTCCTCGGCTCGCCGGGCCACGGCGAGCAGGTCGTCGTAGCTGGCACCCTGCTGGGGCTCGGTGAAGATCCGCAGTTCCATGGGTCGAGCATAGGTAAGCCACCGGCGGTGGCGCTCGGGGACGCTCGCCGGCCACTTCCGGAACCAGAGCCGAAAATTTTTGCAGGTCTTGCAGGTGGCCGCAAGAGACGATACCTCTTTGCACCAGGTGGCGAAAGACAGGTTTCCAACTATCGATGCTCCTGTTACGGTCACGCAATCACCGCAACTTCTTGCACATCTTGCAGGAAGCCTAGCTGTCACCGACATCTGCCTGACCGTCCCCGAGGAGGGCACCGTGCGTATCCCCCGTCCCCGCGCCGCGATCCCCGCGGCCCTGGCCGCGATACTTGTCGCGGTCGGTCTCACCACCGTCGCCGGCGGCACCGGGCCGGCCAGCGCCGCCGACGTACGCGCCAACGGCGACGCCATCGTCCACCTGTTCCAGTGGCGGTGGAACTCCGTCGCCACCGAGTGCGAGCGCAACCTCGGCCCCAACGGCTGGGGCGGCGTACAGGTCTCCCCGCCGCAGGAGCACGTGGTGCTGCCCAGCGCCGAGGGCGCCACCTACCCGTGGTGGCAGGACTACCAGCCGGTGTCGTACCGGCTCGATCAGACCCGGCGGGGCACGAAGGCCGAGTTCGTCGACATGGTCCAGCGCTGTCGCGCCCAGGGCGTCAAGATCTATGTGGACATGGTTCTCAACCACATGAGCGGCACCGGCTCGGCCGGCAGCGGCCCGGGCAGCGCGGGCACCGTCTACAGCAAGTACAGCTACCCGAACCTGTTCAACGACGGCTCGGGCGACAGCTACGGCTACGCCGATTTCGGGCCCTGCTACCGGCGGATCAGCAACTGGGGCAACAAGCAGGAGGTGCAGGACTGCGAACTGCTCGACCTGGCCGACCTCAACACCGCCGACCCGGAGGTGCGGCGAAAGGTCGCCAAGTACATGAACGCGGTGATCGACCTCGGGGTCGCCGGGTTCCGGGTGGACGCCGCCAAGCACGTACAGGAGGCGCACCTGGCCGACATCATCAGTCGACTGCGGGACGTGCCCGGCTTCGGCGGCCGGCCGGACCTGTTCCACGAGGTGTACGGCGACGGCACCATCCCCTACACCGCGTACGCCCCGTACGGCGGGGTGACCAACTTCGACTACCAGCGGGCCGTGTCCTCGGCGTTCCGCGACGGCAACATTGCCCTGCTGGGCAACCTGCCCAACTACGGCGGGCTGACCGCACAGCAGGCGGTGGTGTTCATCGACAACCACGACACGCAGCGGGAAAACCCGACGCTCACCTACAAGAGCGGCGCCCGCTACTACCTGGCGGACACGTTCATGATGGCCCACCCATACGGCCGGCCCCAGCTGATGTCGAGCTACGCGTACGGCTCCGTGCACGGGCAGGGCCCGCCCAGCAGTCCCAACGGCACCACCCTGGCCACCGACTGCGCCAGCGACGCGTGGATCTGCGAGCACCGCGACCCCGGGGTGGCCGGCATGCCGGGCTTCCGTAACGCGGTTGCCGGCACCGGCATCGGGTCGGTCACCACCGAGGGCAACGGCCGGCTGGCGTTCGCCCGGGGCAACCGGGGGTACGCCGCCTTCAACGCCACCGGCAGCACCTGGAGCCGCAGTTTCGCCACCTCGCTGCCGGACGGCCGCTACTGCAACGTGGGCCGGGGCGCGTACGACCGGTCGACCGGGGCCTGCCCGGGTGGCGCGGTCACCGTCACCGGTGGCAGCTTCAGCGCCGCCATTCCGGCCGACCAGGCGGTGGCCCTACACGTCGAGGCCCGGCTGAACGGCGTCACCCCGAGCCCGACGCCTACCGCGACGCCGACCACCACGCCGACGCCGACCGCGAGCCCGTCCCCGCCGGCCGGGTCGACCCGGTTCACCGCGACCGTCTCCACCGACCCGGGGCAGGAGGTGTACGTCGTCGGTTCGGTTCCGCAGCTCGGCTCCTGGAACCCGAGCAACGGGGTGAAACTGTCCACCACGTCGGGCAGCTACCCGACCTGGACCGGGTCGGTGGACATTCCGACCGGCACCGCGTTCGAGTGGAAGCTGGTGAAGGTCGGCAACGGCACGACGCAGTGGGAGAACGACCCCAACCGCACCGGCACCGGCGGTACCGCCGTGACCGCCACCTGGAACCAGCCCGCGAGCGACCCACCGGGCGACGCCACGGTCTCCGTACGGCTCACCGCCAGCACCACGTACGGGCAGCACATGTATCTGGTCGGCGACCTGCCCGCACTCGGCGGCTGGGATCCGGCCCGAGGGATCCGGCTGGCACCGACGGAGTATCCGGTCTGGACGGGTGCGGTACGCCTGCCCGCCGGCACCACCTTCTCCTACAAGTACGTCAAGCGAACCGACTCCGGCCAGGTGGTGTGGGAGTCGGGCGCGAACCGTACCGCCACCACCACCGGTTCGCCGACGCTCACCGACACCTGGCGCTGACCACCTGGCACCGCCCGCACCGTGCGGCCCCTCCCGTTCCCCGATCGGGAGGGGCCGCCCCCGTCCCACGGTGCGCCGAGCGGCCGGCGTCGACCCATTTCGGACGCCGGCCCGTCGACGGTCAGGGCGTCGCGCGTCGGATGGTCAGGTAGCTGAGGCCGGCGAGCAGCAGGGTGAACAGCGCCGGCCAGCCGACCAGCAGGGCCCAGCCCGGTTGGTCGGCGAACCAGCCGCCGATCGCCGACCACCAGCCCCGCCAGGTGGCGAGCACGCCGAGCCCACCGATCCCGGCCAACGCAACGGTGCTCAGCATCAGCATGCCGTTGACTCCCCAGCGCTTGAAGACCAGCGCGATGGCGATGCCGATGAAGCCGAGCAGCAGGAACGGGATCGCGAAGCCGAGGAACCGCAGCACCGGGTTGTCCACCAGCAGGAAGGGAATGCCGAAGAAGGTCAGGTTGACGCCCCACCCGTCGGTGGCCTCCTCTATCACGGCCAGCAGGTAGAGCACCGCCGCGTAGCTGGCCGCCTGCCCGAGGTAGTTGAGCACGTTGCCGAGGTAGAAGCTGCGGCGTGAGACGCCCAGCCCGATGGCGAACGGAAAGTCATGGGTGATCGCGTTGATGCTGGCGACGAACATCACCACGTAGATGCTCATCAGCCCACCGGTGGTCGGCTCGAAGTCGTCGGCCTCGTTCATCGCGCTGAACAGGGCCAGGTTGATGAGGAAGCTGAGCGCGAGGATCCCCCACGGCCAGCCGACCACGCTGCGCCAGCCGACGAACTGGAGCCGAGCCACGGTCAGGGCGCGGTTCATCGGACAGCCTCCTTGTCTGCCACAGCGGCGCTACCGGCCGCGTGCCCGTTTGTCGAGGTGGTCAGGCGTACGACGATGTCCTGCAACGAGGACGCCTCGAGGTCGAGGCCCAGGGACCGGGCGCGGTCGTGCGCAGCAGGGCCGAAGTCGCCGCGTACGGTGGCCCGGGCCGTGCCGCCGAGCGACGCCCGGTGCAGTTCGGTGCCGGTACGGGAGAATTCGTCCACCGCCGCGACCGGACCGGAGACGGTGACCACCTGGCCACGCAGCGCCTCCGCCTCGACGTCGAGCAGGAGCCGACCCCGGTCGATCAGCAGGACGTGCTCGATCAGGTCGCTGACCTCGTCGATGAGGTGCGTCGACAGCACGATGGTGCGTGGATGCTCGGTGTAGTCGGCCAGCAGGTGGTCGTAGAAGAGCTGCCGGGAGACGGCGTCCAGGCCCAGGTAGGGCTCGTCGAAGAAGGTCAGCGGGGCACGCGAGGCGAGCCCGACGACGATGCCGAGCGCGGAGAGCATGCCGCGGGAGAGCTTGCGGACGTTGCGCCCTCGCGGCAACTGGAACACGTCGACCAGTCGCTGGGCGAGCGCCTCGTCCCAACCCGGATGCACCAGGCGGGCCGCCTGCAAGACATGCGCGACCCGCAGGTGCGACGGGTAGGTCTGGCTCTCCTTGATGAAGGAGATCCGGGAGAGCACCTGTTCGTTCTCGTACGGGTGCTGCCCGAAGACGCTGACCTCACCGCTGCTGGCGAAGTTCTGCGCGGTGAGGATCTGCATCAGGGTGGTCTTGCCGGCACCGTTGCGCCCCAGCAGGCCGTGGATCCGATGCTCGGCAAGCGAGAAGCTGACCCCGTCCAGGGCGGTGACGTCCTGGTACCGCTTGGTCAGATCGGTGACGGTGACGACCGCGCTCACTGGCCCTCCTCCCAGGTGTCGATCATGTTCTTGAGTTCGCCCGGTTCGATGCCGAGCTTGCGCGCCTCGGTGAGCAGCGGCCGGACGTACTGCCGGGCGAACTCGTCGCGACGCCGGCCGCGGAGCTTCACCCGGGCGCCGGGAGAGACGAACATGCCGATTCCTCGCTTCTTGTAGAGAGTTCCGTCGTCGACCAGCTTGTTGACCCCCTTGGCGGCGGTCGCGGGATTGATCCGGTGGAAGGCGGCCAGCTCGTTGGTCGAGGGCACCTGGCCCTCCTCTGCGAGGGTCCCGTCCAGGATCGAGTTCTCCAGCAGCTCGGCGATCTGAAGGAAGATCGGCCGGCCGTCCTCCATCACGTCCACCATCCCCAGACGCCACCCTGGTTGGCTGGTTCATTACTCATGTAACTAACCATGCAACCAGAGTGGCATCGCTGTCAAGGCGGCGCCAGGTCCGTCCGAGCGGCGGCGGATCGCGAGACACAAGAGGCGAGCCAGGTCGGGGCGAATCGCGGAAACAGCCGACCGGAACGCGACCATTCGGATACGAGTTTGGATCCAGGCGAATTCCAGAATGTTGAACAGCGCCAGCGGTAGGTCGATTAGCGGCACCAGTGACGCGGGTCCCCAAAGCTCGCAAAATTGCCGTTCACAGAGGTCTCGCAACATCGATGTCACCCACCACCACCTGCAACTTCGTTGAAATCGCACCGACATTCGACGATGTCTCAGCACGGTTACGAAACTTGACGACCAGATTTCACGGTGGCAATACTTGGCGTACCTGAAATCATATTCAACATTGTTGAAATTCAAGTTGACTGAAATTCGGGAGGGAATGGTGGCCGGCATTCAGTCCGTGTCGCGGACGCTGCGCATCCTCGACGCCGTGGCCGCCAAGCCGCGTGGGCTGACGCTGCAGGCGATCGCCCGCGCGGTGGAGGCCAACGTGACGACGGTGCACAACTTCCTGGCCACCCTGGTGCATGAGGGGTATCTCGCCCAGGAACGCAGCCGAGGGCCCTACACGGTCGGACCCCGGTTGCTAGCCCTGGCCAACACCATCGGCGTGGTCCATCAGGAACTGACCTCGGTGGCGCTGCCCTGGATCGAACGCTTCCGCGACCAGGTAGACGAGACCCTGCACCTGAGTGTCCTGGTCGGCCGGGAAGCCACCGACATCCTGTTCATCGAGAGCAGCCAGTCGGTGCGGTTCACCTCGTCGGTCGGCAAGCGAATGCCGCTGCACGCCAGCGCAGCCGGCAAGATCCTCCTCGCCTGGCGTCCGCCCGGTGATGTGGACGGGCTGTTGGACGCGACACTGCCCGCGTACACGACCGAGACGGTGACCGATCGCACGGAGCTGGACCAGCATCTGGCCGAGGTCCGTGACCGTGGTTACGCGGTCAACCTCGGCGAGCTGGATCCGTCGGTGCGCTGCATCGCCGGACCGATCCGTGACCGCAACGGCCAAGTGGTCGCCGCGCTGAGCATGTCCGCCCCGGTGTTCCGCTTTCCAGACAACTCCGTCCACGCGCTACAGGACCTGATGGCCAGGACCGTGCGGGCGATCAGCGACCAGATGAGCCTCAGCACCAACCGCAGCACGCTCAGCAGCCACGGCGATGCCGCGGGACCGATCAGCCACGACACACCGATCTCCCCGGCACCGGGGGTCGGAGCAGGAGGAAGGACAGCATGACCAGCCGCGTCCGTATCGCCCGCAAGAGCATCCTGATCGACGACGAACCGATCTACGTACGCTCCGGCGAACTCCCCTACTACCGCACCGACCCGGCAAGTTGGCGGCACCGTCTCGACGAGGCCCGCAACGCCAATCTGAACTGTGTCGCCAGCTACATCCCCTGGGAGTGGCACGAGCCCACCGAGGGCACGCTCGACCTGGACGGCCGTACCCACCCCCAGCGTGACCTCGTGCGCTACCTGGACCTGGTCGCCGACAGCGGGCTGCACCTGATGATCCGGCCCGGCCCGTTCATCAACTCGGAGTTCCGCTACGGCGGGCACCCGGCCTGGGTCTTCGACAACCACCCACAGCTGTGGAGCCGCGACTCGGACGACAAGCCGGCGCTGTGGCGGGGACATGGCGTGCCGATTCCGGCCCAGTTGCACCCCGATTTCCTGTCCCTGGTGGACCGCTGGTACGAGCAGGTGGTACCGCTGCTGGCCCGGTACACCATCGGCAACGGCGGACCGATCGTGCTCAGCCAGCCGGACAACGAGATGAACATCGCCTTCACCTACGGGCTGGGGCACTCCCTCTACGACACGCACTCCATCGGCGACGGCACCACGCCAGGGTTGTGGCAGCGCTGGTTGTTGGAGCGGTACGGCTCGGTCGAGGCGGTGGCCCGCCGCCACGGGCTCCGCGTGAGCGGCGTGGCCGAGTTGGCCCCGCCCCGTCGGGCGGCGGCGGACCCGGCCGGGCGGCGGCGGATCGCCGACTGGCTGGACTACAAGACCTGGTACATCTTCACCTACGCCAGCCACCTGGTGGACCGCTTTCGGGACCTCGGCCTTGATGTGCCGTTCACCATGAACGAGCCGGTCAACATGATGTTCAAGGGCGGCGACCACGCCGCGGCGTCGGACTTCTTCCGGCACGAGGAAGGCCAGTACTTCACCACCGGGCACCTCTACCTCACCGGCGGCGAGCAGGACCTGATCGGTGTGCCGACCACGCTGTACCGGCTGGAGCTGGTAAAGCTGCTGGATCTCGCCGGGCCGACATTCGTCGCCGAACTCGCCTCCGGGTGGGTCGACCTGACCCGCAACCGGGCGCACTACAACTTCGACCTGCTGACCCGGCTGGCGCTCGGGCACGGTCTGGACGGCTACAACATCTACATGTTCTCCGGCGGGTACAACGCGCCGGGTTCAAACAACTACGGTCGGGACTACCACTGGAACGCACCGGTCCTACCTGACGGCACCCGGCACCCCACCTTCGACCGGCTGGCCCGCACCGGCGCGTGGATCTCCGGCTGGCAGCCGGAGTTGGTCGACACCGAGAAGGAGTTCGACTTCTACCTGGCGCTCTCCACAGACCTGGCTTACCAGGCCCGCTGGATGGACGAGGTCACCGTGCTCAGCCCCGGTAGCGACGACACCTTCGGGTACGCGACCGTGGCGACCAAGGCCAGCCACGACGCGTACGACGGAGTCGACGGCGTGATCCGGATCATGACCGAGTTCAACGCCCACTTCACGTTCCTCAACCCGTACCACCCGCCGCAACGGCCGATCGCCGACCGCCCGATCGTGGTGCCGACCAGCGGCCGGCTGCCCCGGCAGGGCTTTGACCTGCTGCGCCGGCAACTGGAGGCCGGGCAGACGGTGGTGTTCTTCCCGACCGTGCCGACCATGGACCTCGACAGTGAGCCGGCCACCGATTTTCTGCGGTTCACCGGGCTGGACCAGGTCACCGAGACCGAGGTCCCGATCCCGGGCATGGAGCCGGGGCGGACCCGGTTCCTGACCATCGACGGCACCGGCGACGGCGACGCCGGGATCCCGGAGGTGGCCGTCGACCGGGGGCTGCGGACGTTCGCCGGCATCGGCGATGACGCCGAGGTGCTGGCCACCCACGAAGGCCAGCCGGTGATCTTCAGCAAGCCGGCCGGTCGCGGCCGGGTGCTCGTGATGGGTGTCTACCCGTCCTACCTGACCCGCGACAGTCAGGACTTCTTCCGTACCGTCCTGCTCGACGCCGCCGGGGTGCGCCGCCGGGTCAGCACCACCGGGGAGCGGTTGCACGCGGTGCTACGTCGCCGGCCCGATTCTCCAGCAAAGCTCGTCACCGTCGCCAACGTCGCGGGTGGTGACGGCATCGGCCGGGTCACCGTCGCGCTCGACGGCGAGCCTCCGGTCACCTTCCCGCGCGTCGGTGAGCTGACGGTCGACCCGAAGAGCATCTACCAGCTCTGGCTCGATCTGGATCTCGGGTACACGCGGATGCTCTATGCGACGACCGAGCTGACCCCGACGAACACCGAACGGACCGAGTTCGCCGCCCGTGGTGACCGGCTCGCACCCGTGGAGTTGGCGTTCGACCGGCCGACCAGCGGGTCGTGGAACGGCCAGTCGTTCCGCTCCGAGCCGGTGGACGACCTGCACGTGGTGTCGCTACGCCACCACGACGGCACGGCCACCCTGCACCTCGACAAGTGACCCGTCAGCAGTTCGACACCTGACCACGACGAACTAGACAGAAAGGCCGGAGGGCACCGCCATGTCCCACGACATCATCGACGTCCACGCGCATATCGGCATCAGCTCTACTCTCGCGGTCGCCGGCAACGCGGAGGATGTGCTCCGGAAAATGGACGACAACGGCATCTCGCAGGCCGTCATCTCACCCATTCCCGGATACGAGGATCCGAAAGGCATCGCAGATTCTGCGACGCAGAACGACAATATCGCCCAGGCGGTGCGCAAGTGGCCGGACCGCTTTCCGCGCGGCCTCGGCGTGGTGGAGCCACGGCACGGCGCACCCGCTCTCGACGAGGTGGACCGGGCAGTCGAGGGTCTCGGTCTGCACGGACTCATGTTCCACAACGACTTCGCCGGCCTGCCGCTGGACCATCCGTCGATGTTCTCCATCCTGGAACGTCTGGCCAGATACGACGGTCAGGTGGTGCAGGCGCACACCGCCCAGCACTCGATCCTGGAGGCGCCGTTCCAACTCGGCAAGCTCGCTGCGGCGTTCCCGTCGGTGACGTTCGTCAACGCTCACCCGATGATGGACACCACCCACCTGTCGGCGAGCATCGATCTCGCCTCGCGGGCACCGAACATGGTCTTCGACACCTGCATCTCGCATCACCACCTGTGGCCCATCGAGAAGGCTGTCGCCGGCATCGGCGAGGACCGCCTGCTGTTCGGCAGCGACAACCCCTATTTCGACCATTCGATCGACATCGACATCATTAATCACTCCTCCGTATCCGACGCAGTGAAGCAGAAAATTTTCGCCGGAAACGCCCGACGCGTTTTCCGCCTTTGAAAAGCGCGCAAAGGGAGGTAGTCATGAAACGGAACATCACACGTGCGGCGCGGATGGTCGCCGCGGCCACGGCGGTCACTCTGGTGGCCACCGCCTGCGGTAGCGGCGGCGGCTCCGACTCGGACAACCCGTACGACGGGGTCACGCTGCGATTCCTGCGCCACGCCGGTTACGACGCCGAGCTGATGCAGGAGAAGCTGGCCGACTTCACCGCCGAGACCGGCATCGAGGTCGAGATGGACACGGTCCCCTACTCCGACCTGCACAACAAGCAGGTGCTGGAGCTCTCCGGCGGGGGCGGCTCGTACGACGTCACCGCGGTGCCTGACTTCTGGCTCGGGGAGTACCAGGCCGCGGGCTGGCTGCGCCCGCTGGACGACTACCTCGCCGACGAGGATCTGTACGACCCTGACTTCGACATCGACGGCATCCCGGACGCGCTGCTGGAGGCGAACCGGGTGGACGGGCAGTTGCTCGCCCTTCCGTGGAAGTTCAACACGCTGATCATGTTCTACCGCAGCGACCTCATCGAGCAGCCTCCGGTGGACTGGGACGCCTGGCTGGCGTCGGCACGGGCCGCCAGCGGCGACGGCGTGTCCGGGGTCGGCCTGAGCCTGGCACCTGCGTCGTTCACCGAACTGTTCATGGATCTCGTAGTGCTCAACGGCGGCCAGTTCCTCAACGACGAGGGCACCGAGGCGGCGTTCAACTCGGCGGAAGGCGTGGCCGCGCTGGAGTTCCTGCGCGAGCTGACCGGTGTGTCGCCGCAGGGTTACCTCAACCGCACCTACGACGACAACGCCGCGCTGATGGCGCAGGGCGCCACCGCCACCGACCTGCTGGTGCCGTACCAGGCAAGCGTCGTCGAGGGCGACGACTCGCAGGTGGCCGGCGACATCGGCTACGCCACCCTGCCGCCGGCCACCGCCGGCGAGCCCAGCACCTCCAAGCTGAACACGTGGGCGCTGGCGGTCACCGCCGGCAGCCCGAACCCGGAGGCGGCCTACCAGCTCGTCCAGTACCTGATGTCACCTGACCTGGTGGAGTGGATGACCACCAGCGCCGACGGCGCGATCGTGCCGGCCCGTGCCGACCTGCTGACGCGCCTGCAGGATCAGTATCCATCGTTCGCGTCGGCCGAGCAGGCGGCCCAGAACGCCTGGTCGTATCCGAAACTACCGGAGATCTCGTCGATCGAGAACCTCATCGCGACCGAGTTGCAGGCCACCCTGGCCGGCGGCGGTTCGGCGCAGGCCGGCCTCGACGCGGCAGCCGCCGCAGTCAACCGGGAACTGGATTCGTAACCATGCCCGCCGCGCTCACGCGTCGTGCGCGTGCCGCCGCCCCGCCACCGGTCACCACGTCCGGGGCGCGGCGGCGGCCCGCCCGCCGATTCCGCTTCTCGACCGGGCACCTGTACGTACTGCCGGCGTTCCTGGTGGTCGGTGTGGTCAGTCTGTTCCCCCTGCTGTACACCCTGTGGCTGAGCACCCGCAACCACGAACTGATCAGCCAGAACCGGGACTTCGCCGGGTGGGAAAACTATCGGGCGGTGCTGGCCGACCCGGCAGTGCGCTCGGCAGCGGTCAACACGACGGTCTACACGGTCAGCACGGTGCTGCTGTCGCTGCTGTTCGGCCTGCTGCTGGCAATGCTGGTCAACCAGATCGGCTGGGGTAGGCGGATCTTCCGGACCGCCTTCTTCATGCCGATGCTGATGGCGCCGGCGGTGGTCGGGGTGATGTGGCGGTTCCTCTTCAACGATCAGGTGGGCCTGGTCACGCTGATCGGCGATGCCGTCGGATACAACGGCAGTTGGCTGGGCAATCCGACGATGGCCATGGTCGCCATCATCGTGGTCGACGTCTGGCAGTGGACACCGTTCGTGTTCATGCTCCTGCTGGCCGGCTTGGAGGCGGCGCCGGGGGAACCCGTCGAGGCGGCCCGCATCGACGGAGCCAACGCCTGGCAGATCTTCCGCAACGTCACCCTGCCGGCGATCATGCCGTTGATCGTAATCGCCCTGCTGTTCCGCTTCACCTGGGCGTTCCGGGGCTTCGACCACGTCTACACGATGACCCAGGGTGGCCCCGGCGGCGCGACCGAGTTGCTGTCGCTGGCCGTGTGGCGCAGGGCGTTCGTCAATCTCGACTTCGGCCAGAGTTCGGCCATCGCCATGCTCATGTTCTTGCTGATGACCGCCATCGCCATCGGGCTGATGCGCAGCACCCGGACGGATCGGGGGTGATTCGATGACCACGACGACCATGCCGTCGCCGCCGCTGGGGCAGGCCGGTCCGACCGGCGGCAACCGGCGACCGAACCGACGCCGGACGACCATCACCGTCGTCAAGTACGCGCTCGTGACGCTCCTGGCAGTCGGATATCTGGTGCCCATCTACTGGATCCTGATGACCTCGTTCAAGAGCCGCACCGAGGCGTACGAGATCCCGCCACGGATCTTCGTGGCCCCGGACTGGACCAACTACGTCGCCTACCTCAGCCAGTCGCGGGTGGTGTCGTTCCTGACGAACAGCCTGGTCATCACCGGCACGTCGACGTTGATCACGATGGTGCTGGGGGTGCTGGCGGCCTATGGTCTGGCCCGGTTGCGTCCGTCGGGCAGCGCGACGATCAGCTTCCTGTTCCTGTCCACCCGGTTCGTGCCGCCGATCAGCACGGTGGTGCCACTGTTTCTCGGTCTGAAGGCGCTGGAGGTGTTCGACACCCGATTCAGCATGATCATCATTTACTCGGCGATGAACATCCCGTACGCGGTGTGGATGATGCACGGCTTCTTCCAAGACCTGCCGGTCGAGGTGGAGGAGGCGGCCTGGGTGGACGGTTGTTCCCGGCTCGCTGCGCTATGGCGGGTGGTGCTGCCGATGTCGTCCGGTGGACTGGCCGCGACCAGCGTTCTGGTCGGGATGTTCGCCTGGAACGAGTTCCTGTACGCGCTGATGTTAACCAGCCGCGAGGCCAACACGTTGCCACTGTCGATGACCGCGTTCCTCGGTGAACAGGGCACCGACTGGGGCGGCATGGCCGCCGCCGGCACCCTGATCATGATTCCAGCCCTGATCTTCTCGATCTTCGTGCAGAAGCAGATGGCCCGTGGCCTGAGCTTCGGCGCGGTCAAGGGCTGAGCATGTCGCAACAAGCGGGGAGACACACGATGAAGATCCGTTCGGCCGTGCTGCGGCACACCACGTCGCAGCGGCCATACCGTGACAGCGCACCTGTCACGGTCGAAGAGCTGACACTCGGCGCTCCGCGCCCAGGGGAACTACTGGTCGCGGTACAGGCCGCCGGCCTCTGCCATTCGGATCTGTCGGTGGTGGACGGCAACCGGGTACGCCCACTACCGATGGCGCTCGGCCACGAAGCGGTCGGTGTCGTCGCTCGGGTCGGCCCCGGTGTCACCGACGTCAGTCCCGGCGACCACGTGGTGCTGGTGTTCGTGCCCAGTTGCGGGCGCTGCCGGCAATGCGCGGCCGGGCGGGCGGCGCTGTGCGCCCGGGGTGCGGCAGCCAACGCCGCCGGAGAACTACTGCACGGCCCGCCGCTGTTAGCGGATCACACCGGCACCCCGGTACGCCATCAGTTGGGCGTGTCGGCCTTTGCCGACCACGTGGTCGTGGCGCGCGAGTCGGCGGTGGTGATCGACCCGGACGTGCCGTTCGAGGTGGCCGCGATGTTCGGCTGCGCGGTGCTGACCGGGGCCGGTGCGGCATTGCACACCGCCGCCGTACGCCCTGGCGAGGCGGTCGCGGTGTACGGGCTCGGCGGTGTCGGGCTGTCCGCGGTGATGGGCGCCCGGCTCGCCGGTGCCGATCCGATCGTCGCCGTCGACCCGGTACCGGCCAAGCGGGAGGTCGCCCTACAGGTCGGCGCCACCGTCGCGGTGGACCCGGCCGACGCAGCGGCGCTGATCGCCGGGCTACCAGAGGGCGGAGTCGACGTGGCGGTCGAGACGGCCGGCAGCGCCGGCGTGCTGGACGCCTGCCTCGCGGCGCTCGTCCGCGGCGGCCGGGCCGTCGCCGTCGGCCTGCCCCACCCGGACAGTCGTCTCGGCACCTCGGCGCTGGCCTTCGCCGGCGAGGGCAAGCAGCTGCTCGGCTCCTACCTCGGCGACTGCGTGCCACAGCGGGACATTCCACGTTTCCTGGCGCTGTGGCGCGCCGGTCGGCTGCCCGTCGAGAAACTGCACACCGCGACGCTGACCCTTGATGACATCAACCAGGCGTTGGACGACCTCGCCGACGGCCGGGCCATCCGGCAACTGCTGCGCTTCGGGGCGAGCTGCGACTCGGCCGACGCCGCGACACCGGCGAAGACGGAGGACTGACTCGTGTCCACATCCACTCTCACCACAGAACTCCTGGACCGTCTTCCCGGTCAACTACTCATCGGCGGGCAGTGGCGGGACGGATCCGGCGGCATCTTCGACGTGGTCGATCCGGCCACCGGTCAACCTCTGCGGTCGGTCGCCGACGCCACTGCGGCCGACGCCCTCGACGCGCTGGACGCCGCCGCGGCGGCGCAGTCGAGCTGGGCGGCGACTCCGGCCCGCCAGCGGGCGGAGATTCTCCGCCGAGCGTACGAGCTGATGCGCGACCGCGCCGAGCAACTCGCCCTGCTGGCCACGCTGGAGATGGGCAAGCCACTGGTCGAGTCACGGGCCGAGGTGGCCTATGCGGCCGAGTTCTTCCGCTGGTTCTCCGAGGAGGCGTCCCGGATTGAGGGCGACTTCCGTCGCACCCCCGAGGGCACACACCGGATCCTGGTGATGCGCCAACCGGTCGGCCCCAGCCTGCTGATCACTCCGTGGAACTTTCCGCTGGCGATGCCGACCCGCAAGATTGCCCCGGCACTCGCCGCCGGCTGCACCACGGTGCTCAAACCGGCGGAGGAGACTCCGTTGTGTGCGCTGGCGATCGCCGAGATCCTGGTCGAAGCCGGCCTGCCCCCCGGGGTGCTGAACGTGGTGACCGCTGCGGACCCGGCACCGGTCAGCGCGGCACTGATGAACGACGCCCGGCTGCGCAAGGTGTCGTTCACCGGCTCCACGCCCGTCGGATCCCACCTGCTGCGGACCGCCGCCGACCGGGTGCTACGGGTGTCACTGGAGCTGGGTGGCAACGCACCGTTCATCGTCTTCGACGATGCCGACCTGGACGACGCGGTGGCCGGGGCGATGGCGGCGAAGATGCGCAACATCGGCGAGGCGTGCACGGCGGCGAATCGGTTCTTCGTCGCCGAGCCGGTGGCTGAGGAGTTCGTCCGCCGTCTGGCGCAGCGCATGTCGGAGTTGGCGATCGGTCCCGGCATCGACCCGCGGTCGCAGGTCGGACCACTGATCAATGCCGTGGGACGCGACAAGGTCGCCGGCCTGGTCGACGACGCACTCGCTCGGGGCGCGACGCCGGTGCTCGAAGGCGGTCCGATGCCCGGCGCCGGGTTCTTCTTCGCCCCGACAGTGCTTACCGGTATCTCGCCGGACTCCCGGCTACTGACCGAGGAGATTTTCGGCCCGGTCGCTCCCGTGTTGACCTTTCGTGACGAGGATGAGGTCATCGCTGCCGCCAATGACACTGATTTCGGCTTGCTGGCCTACGTGTACACCGCCGACCTGCGCAGGTCGCTGCGGGTGGCGGAGCGGTTGGAGGTCGGCATGGTCGGCCTCAACCAGGGGGTGGTGTCCAACGCGGCGGCACCCTTCGGTGGGATCAAGCTCTCCGGCCTCGGTCGGGAGGGCGGTCGTGATGGTATCGAGGAGTACCTGGAGACAAAGTACGTCGGCATGGCCGAGTAACGCGACCGGCCCGGTCGCCCACACGCGGGAATGCGTTCGCGTCCCGGTGCGGGCGGCCGGGCCGCCATAGCAGGAGGCCGAGGTTGTGCCGCTCGCCGCCAGCGTCTGGGCATCGACACCATGAGGATCAGCCGTACGGCGGCCGGGCGTACGCGGCCCGCAGCGCGGCCAGACCGGTCGCCTTCGGGTTGAGGGTGCCCCAGCCGGAGTTGAAGTAGTTCGTCCGGGCGATGAGCGGGCCGCGCTCGGCGTTGAGCCGGGCGATGGCCGGTGGCACCGTGGCGATCCAGGCCGCCTGGTCGGGGATCTCGATGACCCGTACGCCCCACTCGGCGATGAGCACCGGACGGGACAACGCCACCGGGCCGAGATCGGCCACCGCCCAGTCCTTGGTGCGCCGGAACCGCTCCAGCGCGGTGTGGCTGGGACTTGTCGCGTAGACGTTCCACTGGAGGTAGTCCAGCCGGGTCATCAACGCCTCGGGGTGGGTGCGCCGGAAGCAGGCGCGGTCGAACCCGCCGACCCCGACCGAGAAGGTGCTGCCCTGCGGCAGCCCCTTGGCTCCGAACCAGTTGACGATGTACGTCACCGCCTGCACCGCCCGCGCGTCGGACTCGGCCCAGGTGTACGCCTTGCCGGCCTCCGTGGTGCCGAACTCGTGATCGGTGTCCAACTCGGAGGCGAGCTGGATGTTCACCGCGAAGCCCATCGTCCGGTACTGCGACAGCGCCCGGGCGAACAGTCCGTCGCACTGCCCGGCGAGGACCTGGCCGTAGCCGTACGCCTTCGGCCAGATCGCGCCGGGCCGCTGCTGAATGGTCATCGCGGGCGCCGGCACCGTGTACCGCACCCCGTCCACGGTGAAGCTCTGCGGTCCGGTGTCGGGCGCGCCGTAGTGCTTCAGTTCGAGCACCATGTTGAGCTGCACCCCGGCCCGACCCAACGTGATCAGCCAGGGGCGTTGGTAGCCGGGAAAGATGTAGGCGTCGGCGAAGCTGCGGTACTGGGTCAGCGACCGGAAGTTGCCGCCGACCATGTCGGCCGTCGGGTCCGCGCCGCCGGAGAGGTAGTACCCGCCCAGCACCGGCGGCAGCACGGTGTAGGCGACGCTGGCGCTGGCGGTCCGGTTGGCGGAGTCACGCACGGTGACGGTCACCCTCGGCATCACGCCACCGCCCGGTAGACGGCGACCGCACCGTTGTCGGAGACCCGCGACCAGGCGCGCCCCGAGTCGTCGGCGACGGTGACGGTGAGCGGATCGATCACCGCGGTCACCGAAACGGGGGCGCTACGGTTGCCCTGCGCGTCGGCCACCGTGACCGTCACGGTCAACCGCTGGTGATCCGGGTCGCCGTAGTTGACGGTCAGCAGCATCTGCTCGCCCGGCGAGTAGGTGGTGGGATTCATCGAGGCGTTGGCGGTGGGAGCGGCCATGGCGGCTCCTTCCTGGCTTGGTCGCCGTGACCAGCGGTGCAACACCGTCGGTGCGGCTGGTCTGCGACGGCGGGCCGGAGCCGGGTGGCGCGGCGGCGCGCCCCGGCGGGATCCGTACTAGCGGCCGGCGGGACGTCACGCTGCCCGCCCCGGGCCGGAGGATCGGATGTGGCCCGCCATCCGCAGCCTCGCTACCTGCTACAACAGTGCGTCGGGGCACGCTCCGGCGTCTTGTCCGTTTCCGGACATATTGACCATTATGGAGGCGACACGTGAAGTATCTGATGTTGATCTACGGCAACGAGGAGATCTGGGGCAGCCTCCCGGACGACGACCTGACCACCCTGATCGAGCGGGTCGACGCCTTCAACGAGGCGCTGCGGGCCTCCGGCGAGTTGGTCGACGTGCAGGGGCTGGTGTCCCGGCCCCGGTCGGTGCGGATCACCGGGGACGCTCCGGTGGTCACGGACGGGCCGTACCTGGAGGCCAAGGAGTACGTCGGCTCGTACTTCGTGGTCGACGTCGAGGACGAACGGCGCGCGTTGGAGATCGCCCGTGACTATCCGGGCCTGCGGTTCGGCACCGCCAGCGGCGGCTTGGAGATCTGGCCGCTGATGACCGGAGCGGACCACTGAGCCTCGATGCGACAAGCGTCGACCTGCTGCGCCGGCTCGCACCGCAGCTGCTGGGTACGCTCGTTCGCCGGTACGGCGACTTCGGTCGGGCCGAGGAGGCCGTGCAGGAGGCCCTGGTCGCCGCCGTCGAGAGGTGGCCCCTCGACGGCGTGCCCGAGCAGCCGTCGGGCTGGCTGCACACCGTCGCCGCCCGCCGCTACGTCGACCTGGTACGCACCGAGGCCGCCCGCGCCCGCCGCGAGCGGACGGCGTTGGACCTCGCCCCACGCGACGCGCTGGTCGCCCCACCGCCCGACGCCGAGACGCCCCGCGACGACCTGCTGGAGTTGTTCCTGCTCTGCTGCCATCCGGCGCTGCCGGCACCCGCGCAGTTGGCCCTGACCCTGCGCGCGGTGGGTGGGCTCACCACCGCCGAGATCGCCACAGCCTTCCTGGTGTCGGAGCGGACCATGGGGCAACGGATCTCCCGGGCCAAACAGCGGCTGCGGGAGGCGGGCGCCCGGTTCGCACCGCCGCCGGCGGCGGAACGCAGGGCCCGGCTGTCCGTCGTACGCCAGGTGCTGTACCTGATGTTCAACGAGGGCTACAGCGCCAGCAGCGGCCCCCGGCTGCGTCGCGCCGACCTGACCGGGCAGGCCCTGCGGCTGACTCGCCGGTTGCACGAGCAACTGCCCGACGACGGGGAGACGGCCGGCCTGCTCGCGCTGATGGTGCTCACCGAGGCCCGGGCGGCGGCCCGGGTCGGCCCGGACGGTGAACTGGTGCCGCTGGCGGAGCAGGACCGCAGGCGGTGGGACCGGACGGCGATCGACGAGGGTCGCGCTCTGGTCGAGCGGAGCCTGGCCGCCGCACCACCCGGGCCGTACCGGATCCAGGCCGCCATCGCGGCGGTGCACGCGGAGGCGTCGAGCACCGAGGCCACCGACTGGCCGCAGGTGCTCGCCCTGTACCAGCTGCTGGAGCAGGTCGCACCCAACCCGGTGGTCACCTTGAACCGGGCGGTGGCGGTGGGCATGGTCCACGGGCCGGCCGCCGCGCTGGCCCTGCTGTCCGAGGTGGAGTCGGGGCCGCTGGCCGGGCACCACCGACTGCACGCCGTCCGCGCCCATCTGCTGGAACTCGCCGACGATCGGGCCGCCGCGGCAGCGCAGTGGCGGGCGGCGGCGGACCATGCCGGCAGCTATCCCGAACGGCGATACCTGCTGCGCCGCGCCGCCGCCGCGAGCGACCCGAGCCAGGTTACCTGTGAGCCAGGTCACTCTCGGATCCGGTAGAAGCGGGCCGTGCTGCTCCGATCCACCTGTGGATCGGCATCCACGGTGGGTGCCGACGGATCCGGGAGGAACGGACATGACGAAGGTGACCGCCCAACTGTCGGTGTCGCTGGACGGCTACTACGCCGGCCCACAGCACGACGGCGACGGCGACTGGCTGCGGTCGGCGGAGAGCCACGGGTTCTTTCGGGTGACCCGGTGGGCCACCGAGGCGATGGCGTGGCGCGAGCGGCAGGGCTTCGCCGGCGGCCGGCACGATGCCGACTCCGAGATCATCGCCGAGTCGTTCGCCGCGGCCGGCGCGTACGTGATGGGTCGCCGGATGGCCGACGGCGGCGAGGTGCCGTGGGGCGACGAACCACCGTTCCGCGCTCCGGTGTTCGTGGTGACCCACCGGCCCCGCCCGACCCTGCACCGTCAGGGTGGCACCAGCTTCACCTACGTCACCGACGGACTGGCCAGCGCGGTGGCACAGGCGCGGGCCGCAGCGGGCGGCCGGGACGTCGCAGTGGCCGGCGGCGGCAGCCTGGTCCGGCAGGCGCTGCGGGCCGGGCTGCTCGACGAGTTGGAGCTGCACGTGGTGCCGGTCGTTCTCGGTGCCGGGCTCCGCCTCTTCGACGACCTGGGCCTCGACGATTTCGAGGCGATCGAGCTTGTCGCCGAGCGGGTGGTCCCCGGCCCGCAGGTCACCCACATCCGGTACGCGGTGCGCGGCCGTGCCCCGCTGGTCCTCGATGATCGCGGTCGCGGCACCGGCACCCCGTAGGGCGTGCCGTCAGCCGGCGGCGAGGAAGGCGAGCACCTCGGCCCGCCCGTCCCCCTGGCGCGGCCCGTCACGGCGGACTCTCGTCGGTGAGGATCGCCTGGAGGCGGGCCCGGCACTCGGCCACGAACGCCGGGTAGCTGTGCTGGTAGTACGAGATACCGCTGACGGCCACGGCGATCGCCCAGGCACGGGCGCGGATCCAGGCCGAGTCGTCCACGTCGGCGGCGTTCCGGTAGGCGTGGCGGGCCTCGGCCGGCAGATCCCACACCGGGGCGTGCTCGGCGTCGGGCAGGCCGACCGACAGGCCACCGAAGTCGATGACCGCGTGCAGCCTGCCGTGCCGGACCAGGAGGTTGGCGGGTCTCAGATCGCCGTGCAACCACACCTGCGGCCCGGACGGCTCGGGCCGGGCGAGCGCCGCCTGCCACAGCCGTTCCACGTTGTCGATGTCGATCTCCGCGCCGACGATGTCCCGGCAGTCGGCGAGGGCGCGGCCGATCCAGTCGGCGCAGGGCCGCAGCTGCCCGCCGCGGTACCAGCTCAGCTCGCCCGTGCGGGTCGCCCCCATGAGGTCGAGGCCGTGCAGCTGCCGCACCACCCCCGCCAGGTCGGTGCCGAAGGCAACCCAGTCCGAGACGGTCTCCGGCCCGACCTCGTCACCGTCGATCCACCGGTACACCGACCAGGGCAGCGGGAAGGCGCCGGTGGGTACGCCGGTGTGCAGTGGCTCCGGGATCCGGCAGGCGAGCACGGGTGCCAGCCGGGGCAGCCAGCGCTGTTCCTTGCGCAGCGCCGGCGCCTTGTCGGCGGTACGCGGCAGCCGTACGAGCAGGTCCGCGCCGAGCCGGTACATGGTGTTGTCGGTGCCCGCGCCCGCCGGCGACAACGGCAGGTCCGCCCACTGTGGGCACTGCTGGGCCACCAGCGACCTGACGACATCCTCGTCGACCGGAATCTCACCCTGGTGCAGCGTCACGCCGCGATACTGCTGGAGAGCCCGAGAAGAAGCCATCCATTTCTCCGCGTGGGGCCCCTCACCGCAGGTCGCCTGCGCGCACCGCCAGCAGAAGGGTTTCCAGCAGTTCGCGGGTGTGTGGCTCGTCAAGAACCTCATCGATCCATGCCGCGGAGTCGGCGCGCTCCGGGGAGCGGGCGTTCGGTGCCAGCCAGTCGGTCGCGGCGACCTCGGTGATGTGTCCGAGCTGCGCGATGAGCATGGAGAAGTGCCCCCGCCGATGTACCGATGCCGGTCCAGCGGCCTGCCGGTAGGCGTCGACCAGGGCGCGGGCCCGCCCCGCATCGGCACGGGCGAACTCGAAGAGCACACAGCCGAGTTCGTGGCTCGGGTCAGCCGGCCCGCTGTTCTCCCAGTCGATGACGCACACTCCGCCGTCCATGGTCGACAAGACGTTGTCGGCCCACAGGTCTCGGTGGCAGGTCCGCAGCGTCTGGGGTGGCTCGATCCAGGACTCCAACGCGACCAGCTCATCACGCAGTTCGGCCAACCGGCCGGCGAACGGCGCTCGCGCTTCCACAAGCAGCTCGACCAGTCGGTCCCAGCGATCGGCGCCGACCGGTTCGTGGTACCACGGGTCCACCTTTCCGCACGTCGCGATCGGTACGCGATGGATGGCCGCCACCACCGCTCCCACCAGCGCCGGATCGAGCATGGGGTCGGGGGCCTTGACGTCGACCCACTCGTACACCCTGAGTTGCCTGCCCGCGATGGTGGCGAGCACGTCCCCCTCACTGGTCCGCCGCACCTGCGGCGTCGGGACACCGGCGGCGTGGGCCGCCTCCTGGAACGCTGCCGCCGGCCGCACCTCGTCCTCGCTGGCCTGGTGCAGCGGCAATTTCACCGCCCAGCTGCCGTCTGCCGTATCCAGCCGCCAGACGAGCCCCTGCTTGCCGCGCGCCACGGGCCCATCCGACAGGCTTGCCGCTCGGCCAAGCGCGAAGCGACGGGCGATCTCCACCGGATCCACCATGTCACTTCAGCACACCTACCGTAAGAAGGACCAGCAGGCGGGCGTCCGACCGAACTCACTCGCCCGCCTGCCGCCGCCAACGCGCTGGACCGGCCCGGTGTCACGCCCTGCCCGCCCGGCCTGGGCGGATGGCCAAGGCAGCGGCCCGCAAGGCGGCCACGCTCGCGGCGACCGCAGGATGGCCGCCCGCGCCCTGTCGGTAGGCGATCCGGGTACGCCGCCGGATGGTGAGGGGGACGAGAACCACCCCGGTGGGCGGCCGTTCGACCGCCAGTTGGGGTACCAGTCCGACGCCCTGGCCGGCGGCCACCAGGGCGAGCACGGCGGTGAAGTCGTCGGCGTGGTGCCGCACGGTCGGGCGGAAGCCGGCCAACTCACCGGCGTGCAGGGTCACCGCGTGGCAGAGCGTGCCCGGGCTGCCCAAGATCCAGTCCGCGTCGTGTACCGAGCGCATCGGGTCACCGGTGAGATTGTGGTCCTTCCCGACGGCCAGGAACACCGTCTCGTCCAGCAGTGGCACCGAGTCCAGGGCCGGATCCGGCTCGACGGGCACGATGTCGTAGTCGTGCACCAGAGCCACGTCGAGGCGGCGGTCGCGCAGCGCGGCGGGCACCGCGACCGGATCCAGCTCGGCCACCATCAGGTCCAGCGCGGGATGGTCACGGCCGAGCGCGACCAGGGCGGGCAGCAGCAGCGTACGCACGGCACTGGGGTACGCGCCGATGCGTACCGTGCCGGAGAGCCCGCCCCGCGCGGCGGCGAGGGTCGCGTCGGCCGCCTCCAAGACGGCGAGGACGACCTCGGCGTGCCGGACCAGCGCCTCGCCGGTGGGAGTCAGGGTGACCCGCCGGCCGGCCCGCTCCAGCAGCGCGACGCCGGCCTCACGTTGCAGCGCGGCGAGTTGCTGGGAGACGGCGGACGGAGTGTAGGTGTGCGCCTCGGCCACGGCGGCGATGGTGCCCAGGTGGGACAGGTCCCGCAGCAGGCGTAGACGGCGAACGTCAAGCATCAGCTCAGCTTACGTATTCGGTGAGTAATCGGAACTGGTGCTTCATTTTCCGCTGGCGAAGGCTGGCAGCATGACACCTGCCGGGCTCTACGTACCCATGATCACGCCGTTCGACGGGAACGGTGCCGTCGCACTCGACGCGCTGAGCGCTCTCGCCCACGAGGTGCTGAAGGCCGGCGCGGCCGGTCTGGTCGCCCTCGGCACCACCGCCGAGCCGCACGCCCTCAGCGCCGTCGAGCAGCGGGGGGTTCTCGACGCGGTCGCCGCGGCCTGCCGGGAACACCGGGCCGGTCTCCTGGTCGGCGCGCACACCGCGCCGGAGCTGCGGGCACTCGCCGAGCGACCCGAGGCCACAGCGGCGCTCTGCCTGGTCCCGCCGTTTCTCCGCCCCGGGGAAGAGGCGGTACTCGGGCACTACGCCCGGTTGGCCGAGGACTCCCCGGTGCCGCTGATCGCGTACCACATCCCGTACCGCACCGGGCAGCAGCTTGGCGTCGGCACGCTGCGCCGCCTCGCCGGGCTGCCCGGCCTGGTGGGCGTCAAGCACGCGGTCGGCGGCATCGACGCCGACACGATCGCCCTTCTCGCCGACCCGCCGTCCGGCTTCGCGGTGCTGTGCGGCGAGGACGCGTACGTCTCGCCGCTGCTGGCACTCGGCGCGGCCGGCGGGATCCTCGCCTCCGCGCATCTCGCCACCGCCGACTACGCCGACCTGGTCGCCGCCTGGCGGTCCGGCGACGTCGCCCGGGCCCGGCCGCTCGGACACCGGCTCGCCACCCTCTCGGCCGCGCTGTTCGCCGAACCCAACCCCGCCGTGGTCAAGGCGGTGCTGCACGCCCAGGGGCGGATACCGACGCCGCTCGTCCGCCCGCCGCTGCTGCCCGCCACCTCGACGGCCACCGCTTGGGCGCTTACCTGCCTGGCCGGGGTGCCGGACGGACCAACATGAGGGGCATCCGGCGAACTTCGGCGAGAAATTTCCCGGCGGCATGTCGAGAAGTCGGGTCGGGCTCCGTCCCTGCTGCGAACGCGGCCACAATGGCCCGTACCTGACAAGGAGCATCCGATGGCCAAGTACCTGCTGCTCAAGCACTACCGTGGCGGCCCGACCCCGCTGTACGACGCGCCGATGGATCAGTGGACGCCCGAGGAGATCTCGGCCCACGTGCAGTACATGCGCGACTTCGCGGCTCGGCTCGAAGACTCCGGCGAGTTCGTCGAGGGTCAGGCGCTCTCCCCCGAGGGAACGTTCGTCCGCTACGACGGCGAGGGGCGACCGCCGGTCACCGACGGCCCGTTCGCCGAGACCAAGGATCTGATCGCCGGCTGGATGGTGATCGACGTCGAGACCTACGACCGGGCGCTGGAGCTGGCCGGTGAGCTGTCCGCGGCACCAGGGGCCGGCGGCAAGCCGCTGCACGAGTGGCTCGAGGTGCGGCCGTTCCTCACCGAGCCGCCGACCATCTCGGAGTGACGCACGGTGGATGAGGCCGTCCTACGGACCCTTACTCCCGCCGTCATCGGCATCCTCGTCCGTCGCGGGGTCGACTTCGCGACGGCCGAGGATGCCGTGCAGGACGCGCTGGTCGAGGCCGTCCGGGCATGGCCTACCGACCCGCCGCGCGACCCCAAGGGCTGGCTGGTCGCCGTGGCCTGGCGGAAGTTCCTCGACGCGGCTCGCGCGGACACCTCGCGGCGACGACGCGAGGCCCTGGTGGAGGTCGAGCCCACGCCCGGGCGGGGCGAGCTGGTGGACGACACGCTCGCGCTGTATTTCCTGTGCGCGCATCCGTCGTTGACCCCGGCCTCGGCGGTGGCGCTGACGCTGCGGGCGGTGGGCGGACTGACCACACGCCAGATCGCGCGGGCCTACCTGGTGCCGGAGACGACAATGGCGCAACGGATCAGCCGGGCCAAGCGGACCGTCACCGGAGTCCGGTTCAACCAACCCGGTGACGTCAGCACCGTGCTGCGCGTGCTCTACCTGGTCTTCAACGAGGGCTACTCCGGCGATGTCGACCTCGCCGCAGAGGCGATCCGACTCACCCGCCAGTTGGCGGCCAGGATCCGACACGAGGAGGTGGCCGGCCTGCTCGCGCTCATGCTGCTCCATCACGCCCGTCGCGCGGCACGGACCACCGACGGAGGCCGGCCGGTACCGCTGGCCGAACAGGACCGTGGCCGCTGGGACACCCGCCTGATCGCCGAGGGCGTGCAGGTGCTCCAGAACGCGCTGGCCCGGGACCGCCTGGGCGAATTCCAGGCGCAGGCCGCCATCGCCGCGCTGCACGCCGACGCCCGCACCGCCGAGGAGACCGACTGGGTGCAGATCGTCGAATGGTACGACGAACTGGTGCGGCTCACCGACAGCCCGGTGGCCCGCCTCAACCGGGCCGTCGCGGTCGGCGAGGCCGACGGGCCACGGGCTGGCCTGGCCGCCCTGGCGGATCTCGACCCCGCGCTGCCCCGGTACGCCGCTGTCGCCGCCTACCTGCACGAGCGTGACGGCGACCTGGCGACCGCGGCACGCCTCTACGCCAAGGCCGCCCGATCGGCGCCCAGCCTTCCCGAAATCGACCATCTCACCCGTCAGGCCGCCCGACTCAACGCGCTGCTGCGCCGTTGACCGCCCCGGCAGCCGCTCAGGGCAGTGGGACGACGTAGGAGTCGACGCGGGCGATCAGTCCGTCGGGGAAGGTGAGCAGGTCGTTGAGGGCGAACCGTCACCCTCCAGGTCGACGCTCGCGAGCGGCCTCGTACCGTCGTACGGTCAGGTTCGGTCGGCCGGCGCGTGGCCGGCTGATCGGTGCGGGGTCGGACGGACGTCGACGCGACAGGTGGGCGGGATGATCGAGCGGGAGATCCTGGCGGGCGGCGGCGTCAACGAGGTCGTTCGGATCGGCGACACGGTGCGCCGACCTACCGGACCGTGGTCCGAACTGGTCCACGACCTGCTGCGGCATCTCGCCGCCCAGGGCTTCACGGCGACGCCCCGGGTACGCGACACGAGCGAACCCGGCTTCGAGATCCTCGATTTCCTGCCGGGCGAGGTGTCGAACTATCCACCCACCCCCGCGGCGGCCTCGGTCGAGGCGTTGCAGAGTGCCGCCGCGCTGCTGCGGGCCTATCACGACGCGACAGCCGAGTACGCGAGGCAAGCGCCCCGCGACGGCTGGCAGGTGCCGGCGACCGAACCGGTCGAGGTCATCTGTCACGGCGACTACGCGCCACACAACTGCGTGCTCGACGGCAACCGCGTCGTGGGCATCATCGACTTCGACCACGCCCAGCCCGGCCCCCGGATCTGGGATGTCGCTTACGCGGCCTACCGGTGGGTGCCGATGACCGCACCGGAGAACACGGACGGCTTCGGAACCCCGGAGGAACAGGCCGATCGGCTCCGGACGTTCTGCGACCGCTACGGGCTCGACGACAGCGCCCGATCCGACCTGGTCGATGTCACCGCCGCCCGGCTGCACGCACTCGTCGACTTCATGCAGACCCAGGCAGCCGCCGGCAACGCCGCCTTCGCCGGTCACCTCGCGGACGGACACCACATCCAGTACCTGAACGACGCGAATTATGTACGCGCGAACCGCGTGATCTTCGAACGCGCCCTGCATCCCTGAGCCGGCCATCCTGCGGCTGTCGTCGCCCGACAGCCGATCTCGCAGGTGGGCGCTGCACAGGGGACAGCGCCGCGTCCGTGCGGACGCGGCGCCGTTCCGTGCGATCGGCTAGCTGATCTTCTTGCGGTAGATCGCCGTCGCGGCGACGTAGGCCACCACCAGCAGGCCGACACACCAGGCGAGGGCGATCCAGATGTCGTTGCCGACGGGTTGCTGCGCGAAGAGGCCGCGGAGGGTGTTCACGATGGACGTCACCGGCTGGTTCTCGGCGAACCAGGCGACCGGGCCGGGCATCGAGTCGGTGGGGACGAACGCCGAGCTGATGAAGGGCAGGAAGATCAACGGATAGCTGAAGCCGCTGGCGCCGTCGATGGTCTTTGCGGTCAGGCCCGGCATCACGGCGACCCAGCTGAGGGCGAGGGTGAACAGGACCAGGATGCCGGCGGCGGCCAGCCAGTCGACCACGGATGCGCTGGTCCGGAATCCCATGATCAGCGCGACGCCGATGACGATCACGAGCGAGGCCAGGTTGGCGATGAGCGAGGTCAGGACATGCGCCCAGAGCACGGAGGGGCGCGAGATCGGCATCGACTGGAAGCGCTCGAAGATGCCGCCCTGCATGTCCAGGAACAGACGGTACGCCGTGTAGGCGATGCCGGAGGCGATGGTGATGAGCAGGATCCCCGGCAGCATGTAGTTGATGTACGACTCACCGGTGCCGGTGTTGATGGCCCCGCCCAGCACGTACACGAAGAGCAGCAGCAGCGCGATCGGGGTGATCGCCGTGGTGATGATGGTGTCCGGGCTGCGGAGGATGTGGCGCAGGGAGCGGCCGGTGAGGGTTGCGGTGTCGCTGAGGACGTGGGCGGTCATCGGGATTCCTCTCCCGCTTCGATGGCCGCCTCGTCGGTGGTGTCACTGCTGTCACCGACGAGGGCGAGGAAGACGTCTTCAAGGGTCGGCTGCTTCTCGACGTACTCGACCTTCGCGGACGGGAGGAGCTGCCGCAGCTCGGCGAGGGTGCCGTGCTGAATGATGGTGCCCTTGTGCAGGATCGCGATTCGGTCGGCGAGTTGCTCGGCCTCGTCGAGGTACTGAGTGGTCAGCAGAATGGTCGTGCCGTCCTTGGCGAGTTGCTTCACCGTCTGCCAGACCTCGATGCGGGCCTGTGGGTCGAGGCCGGTGGTCGGCTCGTCGAGGAAGACGACCGGCGGGTTGCCGACCAGACTCATCGCGATGTCCAGCCGCCGGCGCATGCCGCCCGAGTACGTCACCGCCCGGCGGTTGCCGGCATCGGTGAGCGAGAAGCGGGCGAGCAGGTCGTCGGCGATCGCACCCGGATTCCTCTGATGGCGGAGCTTCGCGATCAGGACCAGATTCTCCCGACCGGTGAGCACGCCGTCGACTGCGGCGAACTGGCCGGTCAGGCTGATCGACCTGCGTACGTCGGCCGGCACCGAGGAAACGTCGAAGCCGTGGACGGTCGCGTTGCCGCTGTCCGCCTTCAGCAACGTCGACAGAATCCGCACCAGCGTGGTCTTTCCGGCGCCGTTCGAGCCGAGCAGCGCGAAGATGTTCCCGGCCGCCACGTCGAAGTCGACACCCCGCAGCACGTGCAGGTCCTGGTAGGACTTGGTGACGGCCCGCACTCTGATCGCGGGTTCACGCGTCTCGGTGATCACGACCTGTCCTCCTGCCCGCTGTTGTGGTCGGCGGCGTCGATCGCCTTCCGGAGACGCTCGCGCTCCTTGTCGATCCACTGCCGGCCGGCGTATGCCTGTAGGAAGGTCTCGGCGAACTCGACCGGATCGTCGCCGACGACGGCGCGGACCGGCGTTCCGTCGGCGACCGCACGCTCCCAGAGGTCGACGAAGTCGCCGAGCATCGTGGTGATCGTGTCGCCGTCGAGGATGCCACCGTGGTACATGAAGTACCTGTGCAGCGCCTTGGCGGAGCCGCGATAGGGCTCCGGCAGGGCCTCGATCCGGGCCATGTGGTGCTTGTACTGCTTCTTCTGCTCCAGCGATCCGACGAGCGTCTCGATCCACTTCGCGGCCATGCTCATGCTCCCTGGTCGTTTTGGTTGCCGTTGTGACGGAGTTGCTCGATGCGATCCGTGAGGACGCTCCAGGTCCTCCAGAACTCGGCGAGTTGGTCCCGCCCCTTCGCGTTTAGCGAATACACCTTCCGCGGGGGCCCCTTCTCGGAGGGCACCTTCTCCACGTCCACGAACCCCCGTTGCTCCACGCGGACGAGCAGTGCGTAGATGGTGCCTTCCGCGATGTCCGAGAAACCGCGGTCGCGCAGCCACGCGGTGATCTCGTAGCCGTACGCGGACCTGCGGGCCAGGATCGCCAGGACGATGCCTTCGAGGGTGCCCTTCAGCATCTCGGTCATCTGGTTGCCCATGCCTTCATCCCTTCGCTACCAAGCGACGCTGACTACTGGTAGACAGTACCGCTAGGTACCGGTAGATAGCAACACTGAATACCAAGGAATTCGGACAGGCGCCGGGATCTGGAGAGGCGTCGCGCGGAGCGCCCGGCACGTCACTGATACAAGGAAACGCCGCCCACAGTGATCAAGGGGCACGAGCGGGCAGCCATCACCGAGGGCCCGCCTCGCGGGGCCGTCACGGGTGGGTGGCCTGCGGAATACTCCTCAACCGCGGCACCGCGACAGGGCCACCCAGAGGGTGGCGGCCGAGATGTCTACCGCCCCATCGCCATGGACGCGAACGGACTCACCTGGGTCGAAGCGGCTGGTGAAGCGCGGCCCGTCACGCGCGACGAAGGTCAACGACACCATCGCCGATCTGGAACCACCTTACCCGGCCGTTTGGTACAAAAGGGGAATTCCCCCGGCCGGGGGCGACAGTGGGAGTCGATCATGCCGGCGCACAGGAGTCGTGTGACCGCACACCAACGCACATCCGAAGCCGCCATCATGATCATTGTGCTGGCCACGTTCGGCCCGTACCTTGCAGCCGGCATCCGCACCGAACAGGCCGCCGTCTGCGCTGTTGCAGGGCTGGCGCTGCTGGCCGGCGCGCGTCACCTCCGCAAAATCCCCGCACGGGCGATGCTGGTAATCGCAGCGATGGCAACCTACCTAGCCGTGGCCGCATTTGCCGCGATCGGCCCCAGCAACCAAGCCACCGGTTACGGACCCGTCGGTTTCCTCGCCGGCCTCGACAACCTGCTGCTGCCGGTTATCGCCCTCACCGCTGGCTACCTGATCGCCGCCGGCCACCCCGACCGGCGTCGCCTCCTACGGGTCGCCGCACTAACCCTGGTGGCCGCGCTCGCCGCCAACGCAGCCGTGTCCTATCTGATGCTGATGAGCCCCGGCGAGTACGACCAACTGCTGTCCGCGTGGTGGGTAGGCGACACCGGCGTTTCCACGGCGGAGCGGGCCACGACGATGGGCCGCTACTCGGGGATCTTCAACCAGCCCGCCGAGGCCGGGGTGGCGTACTCGCTGGGACTGATCGCCGCCGTGTACGCGTTGCGCCGCCAGCCCATGATGCTCGCCGCTGCCGGTGTCGTACTCACGATCGGTGGGCTCCTTACCGCGTCGAAGATATTCCTCCTGATCGGGTTGCCTGTCGCGCTTTGGCAGACCTGGACGGGATCGTCGTGGCGCACCCGGGCCGGTGCCGCTCTCGCCGTTTGCGGTGTCCTAGCCGTCTTCGATCACCAGGCGCGACAACCTGACACACCGATCGGCGGTGTTCTCCTCGGCGCGTGGCTCGACCCCGGCAGCCGCAGCGGCAGCCTCATCGACCTCTACACCGCATCGCGATTCGGCGACAACTCGACCCTCAGCCGGCCGGTGGACATTGTCCTCACCCACTCGCCGTGGTTCGGTTTCGGGTTGGACGGGTTACGTGTCGCATACGACAGCGCCTGGGTGGAGGCGCTGGTGATGGCCGGCATCGTCGGAGTGGCGGCACAGGCCGCGATCGTTGCCGCACTGGGGTGGTGTTGGCTCGGCGTGCGTCGGTGGACGGACCCGGCGGTGGCACGGTTCGGCGCCGGGGTGCTGGTCGTTGTAGCCGCCGGATCGCTTGGCCTACCCACGACTACCGCCAACCGGATCTCTTCGGTGGTATGGCTTCTGGTCGCGTTGTCGCTGGTGTCGCCTCCGTCACGCAGATGGGCCGAGAAGGCCCCTGACCCGTTGCCTGACGGTCGCATTGGGGTGCCGCCGGTGCGTCAGCTCCCGCCAGCAAGCACCACGTCGACGCTGAGCCGATACCAGCAAGGCCAGTAGGCGGCGCAGTCCCGGCGACGCCCGGAGGCGTGTCCGCTGTGGGCGCGGCGGTACCGTCGGAACGGTCCCTCCCGCCCCGAACCGGGCAACCGCCGACTGGGGCATTTCCGAACGTGCGCGAGCTGCGCCTGACTCCGACCTCGAGGCTCGCGAAGCGCCCGAACCGCACGACTGAGCTTGAACGCCAGCCGCGCCGCGTCGGACGCCTCCGCGGCTCCGGGCTCAGCCACGCGCCGGTCGCACATGGCGGCCCAGTCTGGCCCGTCCACCCGCTGCCCAGCCTCCCGACGCGGCGTGTCTCGTCAACACAGCGAGTCAACGCCCCACGCGCCCGATCGACCTCTCGCTCGTCACACCCTTGACGTACCATTACACGTACGTTTGATCGTACGTTCTGTTCTTGGGGGCCGAGATGAAGGTGCTGACAATCAGCGACGTTCGCAAGAACCTCGCCGCCGTGGTCGATGCGGTGATCGATGATGCCGAGGAGTGCGTCATCCCACGCGGCGGCGGCAAGGCCGTCGTCATGGTTTCGCTCGACGAGTGGAACGCCATGAACGAGACGCTGCATGCTCTCGGTTCCGCCTCGAACGCCCGCCGACTGTTGGAGAGCATCGCCCAGGCCGATGCCGGCCTACTCGAGGAGCATCCGCTCGACTCGAGCTCCTACTCTCCGAAACCCGGCAAGAAAGCCGCATGAGCCTGCGCATCGTTTTCACCCCCAACGCATGGGAGGACTACGACGGCTGGTTACGCCGGGACGTGAAGATGGTCCGCCGCATCAGCAAACTGATCCTCGACGTTCAACGAGATCCACACGGAACCGGTCTCGGCAAGCCCGAACTGCTGAAAGGCCCACTCTCTGGATGGTCGTCCCGCCGCATCAACGACGAACACCGGCTCATCTACCGCGTCCGTGGCGGCGACCTGGAAATCGCCGCCTGCCACGGCCACTACCTCGACAAGTAGGCATCCTCGATCGCCGCGCGGTCCAGCAGTGGATCATCAAGGCTCACGCGACGTTCAACTCCTGCGCCGACACGAACACGCCCCGACGACGGAACGCCGCCGGCGCGTGTACCACCGCGTCGACCCGGGCGGCAGGAGTGTTGAAGGGGAACCAGAACCGCCGGAGCGACCGCGCCTGGACCCATGGCGGCGCGCGCTGCCAAGTGTTCCGTCAACGCCGCGAGGAACACGTCCCAGCGCTCGTCGCCGGTACACGTGGGCTCCTGGTCCAGCAGACCGGCGCGCATCTCAGCCGGCTCCCAGCGGTACTCCTCGAGGAACTCCGCCACCAACCGCCACCGTCGCGTCTCGTCGGAGCCGACGAGCAGAGCCCCTAGGCGTGCCACCGTCAGTGGCTCGTACCTCGCGGCGCGATTCTTCATTCCCCTGACGCTAGCGCATTCGGCGACGGATCCGTGGCCAGCCAGCCGCGTCGGGCAGCCAACCAGAGCGTCACGACGCGCTGCGATCGCCTGGTTCGCATCAAAGATCAACAAAGTGGGCCGGAGGTACCACCATGCGAACCGAAGTGCGACGATCGTCGGTCAGCCGCTTCCACTCAGGTTGGCCGCTCCAAGGGCGTCAGGCCGATGATCCTCGGGCGGCCAACGTCAGGAGGCCACGAGCAGTCGGATCTCGCAGCAGACGCCGTTGGCTGTGGCGAGCCGACGATCATCGGTAACGAGTGGGCACGCCATCAACTCCGCCGCCGCGCCCCTAACCGCTTGCAGGTCTGTCCCGAGATCAACCGGTGAACCCGGCGACGTACGCCGCGAGCGACATGCCGCCCGACCCGACACCGCCGACTGTCAACAGCCGTCGGCCGGAGCACGCTTCCCAGCGGGATGCGCGACCACCCGCAACGGATGCTGGAAGTGCACGGTGAGGAAGCGCCAAGCCGCCGCGTTCAGCTCCGGTTGCCGAGAATTGGCCACCTCACCCTGGTCGCCCGCGTGAAACAGCAACAGGGCACCTGCGCGATCCCGCAGCGCCCAGCCGAGGGCCAGTCGCTCAGGGCAGCGTTCGCAGGTCAAAAACCCTTCGTCAGTGCCGTCGAAGCCAGCGGACAACAACTCTGCGAACCCATCCTCCGGCCAGCCGGCAAGGTAGGCCGGAAGGGGTATGTCCAGGTCGCCGTCCGCGTCCAGCATCGCCGGCAGCACACCGCTCTCCATCTGACGGTGCAGTTCCGGATCCCAGTCGTGAGTCACCCGAAGCTGGTGACCGACATGGTCGGCAAGCAGCTTCCACAACGCGCTGGACGGTAGCCGGGACTGCGAGAAGACCGGCTCACCAGGATTGCCGGCATACCTGATGACAGCGCCGCCGGGCTGCTCACTCAACGGCTTGCCGAGCCCCCAGCAGATCCGGTTACACGCGCAGTAGAGAAACGCCGATGCCCCCACCTGTCACCCCTCTAACCGGATACGCCCATTCCACGAGCCCCCAGCATCCACAACCCTGCCGGCCGACCATCCGGCGTGTGGAACGCAACGTACACGTCCGCGTACCTCGCCAAGCGGCGATCGTCGCGATTCTTGGCCCAGAACGCCTCCATCAGCCGTTGTATGTCCGTACCTCTGGATACCTGCACATACAACTCACCCCGGTAGTCCAACTTCTTCGCATAGTCCTCGAACTGCCGAGCGAACGTGGTCGGCGCCCCACTAAAGGTCTTGACCTCTCTCCGGTACACCTCCCGCCCGCTGGCATCTCGGAAGGAAACGTCGGGTGGGGGCTTATTGGCGCCGGCCAGCATCGGCGTCGAGCCGGCTGGCCCGTACAGTGCCCGCTCCGCGTTCGCCGGCACCACCATGCGAACCACGCCGCCACGATCGCCGGCGATCCGCTTCCACTCAGGTTGGCCTGCCCACGGGCGTCAGGCCGACGATCCTCGGGCAGCCACCGTCAGGACACCGCGAGCAGTCGGAACTCGCAGCGGACGCCACTGGCCTTGGCGAGCCGGCCATCACCGGTCACGAGTGGGCAGGCCAACAGTTCCGCCGCCGCGACGTAAGCCGCGTCGTACGCCGTGACATTGCCCCGCAACTGCCATATCCGGTCGAGCAGCACGACAACACCAACCTCATCAATGACCAACGAGGGCAGGGTGTCGATCGCCTCCTGAGCCCGGGCAAGGCCCAGTTTCCCACCGAGGACCTTGCCTCTGATCACCGACATGACCTCGACCAGAAGATGGCTCGGTGCGGCCCAGTGCGGATCGCCGGTCAGCTCCGCCCGCGCCGCATCGCCGACCGGCCCGTCGTCGACCAGGGCATCGGTCAGAACCGACGCATCCACGACGATCACGCGGCGCTTCCCCCTGGTCCGCGCTGCTCCCGCTGGTCATCCAACTCGGCCGCGCTCTCCCCCGGCAGGGCGCGAGCACCGTCCAATCGGCCGGCGAAGCGATCAAGGGCCGCCGTGTTGCGCAGCCGCCGAGCCTGCGTCTCCACCAGATCCAGCAGGTACGCCTGGAGCGACTGCCCGCGCGCCCTGGCCTGCGCCGCCAAGGCGTCTCGTACTTCTTCCGGCACGTCCCGAATCTGAAGAGCAACCATGCATTTATTATGCATGCAGCGTCAGTTCTACACTCCTGTCCATGGAACGCATCGGTGTCCGGGAGCTGAACCAGAACACGAGCCAGGTTCTGGCTCGGGTAAGTGGCGGCGAGACCGTTGAGATCACCGACCGGGGACACCCGATCGCCCGACTTGTTCCGGTAGGCGACGACAGGTCGATACTGGCCAAGCTGGTAGCGGCAGGACGAGCCGTCGCCCCCACCGGCGGTGGCTCTGTGCCACTTCCGCCAAAACTCGGTGACGAGAACGTGGACGTGGCTGCCTCGCTCGCCGCGATGCGTGACGAGGAGCGCTGGTGATCTATCTCGATTCAGCTGCCGTCGTCAAGCTGGTTCGGCAGGAAATGTGCAGTACCGACCTTGTCTCCTGGCTCAACAAGCACGACGACGTGCCGCTGGTCTCCTCCGCTCTTGTCGAGGTGGAAGTGCCCAGAGCGCTGCGCCGATCAGCTCCGCAAGCGTTGATCGGAGTGCCGGCCGCCGTCGGACGGCTCTTCCGACTGGAGATCGACAGCACGATCCGCGCGACCGCAGCCGCGTTCGCCGAGCCGACGCTCCGCAGCCTCGACGCCATCCACCTGGCCACCGCCCAGGTTCTGACCAACGAGTCCGGCACGGCACTGACCGCCTTCGTCACCTACGACCGGCGACTGCTCGAATGCGCCAAGGAAGCAGGACTACCCGTAGCAAGCCCAGGCCAGAACTGACCCACGAATCCACCACCCGGGTACAAGGTTCCGGCCGCCGCCCGGCAGTGCGGCCACGGCATCGACCATGGCCCGCGCTTCTGCCGCCTTGCACCCCTCTGTTCGGGTATCCGTTTCGGATGGGCCGGAGGCACCACCATGCGAACCAGTCGGTGATCATCGCCGGTGGCCCATTACCGCTGCGAACGGGCCGGCCAGCCCAATGAAGCGCGATTCCAGACGTGGCCCTAGAAGCGGTAGGCGTCGCGTCGGTGGCGGATCGAGTGGATCTCCACGACACGCTTGGCCTCGTTGATCCGGTAGATGATCCGGTAGGTGCCGCGGCGGGCGGAGTGGAAGCCGTCGAAGGGTTCGTCGAGTGGTTTGCCCGCCCGATAGGGGTTGACCGCTATCGCGTGCTGGATGGTCTCCGTCGCCGCGACCGCGACCTCCAGCGGCAGGTCCTCGTGCAGGTTGCGGCGGGCCTGCCGCGAGAACATCACCGTGTACGGGCTGGCCTCGCCCGTGTCGTCCCGCCGCCCGCCTTGCGACGGCATCAGGCCGCCCTACCGCGACGCCGTTCCAACTCGGCGCGAACCTCGTCCATCGAGAACGTGTCGCCGTCCGCGAAATCCTCCCGCGACTGGCGCAGATCCGCGAGGGCCTCGTCGTCGGAGAGCAGGTCGAGCGTCTCCCGCATCGACTCGTACTCGGCGACCGAGATCAGCATCACGTCGGCGCGGCCGTTCCGGGTGATCGTGAAGTGGTCGTGTTCCCGAGCGACCCGGTCGGCAAGCTCGGCGATCCGGGCCTTGGCTTCCGTGATCGGAATGGTCTCCATAGCGACCATTCTAGCGACTGGTCAGAATTCTGACCACGTTCTTCGCCCCACCCCCGAGGCGGCGCTGTCCGGGGTTGCGGCGTCGAGCCGCGATACCAGCACACGAGATATCGGCCGTGGCCTGCGGCTTCACCGCACTGGCCCTCCGTTTGGGTATCCGTCTGAGGTGGGGCGGGCGGGACTCGAACCCGCGACCGAGGGATTATGAGTCCCCTGCTCTAACCGGCTGAGCTACCGCCCCGGCACCGGGCCGGATCTTATCCCGCCCAGTCGATCATCGGCCAACGAGCCTTCCCGGCCTCCTCGCGGTCCGACGGACCGCAAGGTCGGACGCTGGATGCGAGCGCCGTGCGGTGCAGGTCGGGAGACATCCGGCGGCCACGGTCTCTCCTCACCGGCGTCGCCCTCGTGTCAGCAGCACGATGGGCAACGCGAGGATAACAGTGAGCAGCCAGCCGATCGCGACCGCACCCCACAGGACGGCGACGTCCTCCTCGGCGGTGGGGCTGATCAGCATGCCGATGGTGAGCAGCAGGGTGAATCCGCCCACCACCAGCGTCGCCAAGCCGCTGAGCACCATCAGCAGGATCTCCCAACCGGCCCGCTTCGGCCGGGCCAGGTGCTCGCGGGCCGCGCGGAGGGCACGCGGTTGCGGAATGCTCTGCGGGTCGCGGGGCGGCATGGTGATCTGCCGGTCGATCGGTACTCCGCTGTCGATGAGGTGCATCGCAGCCGGGCGCATGTCGAACAGGGTCGGCTCGATGTGCAGCACGATCGCGTCGTGACCGATGAGCTGCCGGGCGCCGTCGGGCCAGGCCAGCATCACGGCGCAGTCGGCGAACGTGACGGTGATGGTGCCACCGGCGCTGAGGTGGCTGACCCCCTCGGTGCCGATGAGCAGTCGACTGTCGTCGTCGCGGGCACGGTAGGTGGTGCCCGGGACGGTCGACTCCGACGAGGTGGGCGCGGCGGTGAAGCCGGCCCAGTCGGCGCTGGTTCCGTTCGGCACCATCAGCAGGGCCGAGGCGTACGCCTCCTGGGCGACCTCGTGCAGGTCGGCGAGGGTGACCGCCTTCAGCTGCGCGAGCTGCTCGTCGATGGTGCGGTTGGGCTCGCCGGTGAGCAGGTTGAAGGCGTACGCGGGCAACCGGGTGGCGTCGGCCTCGGCGGTGGCGTACATGTCGATTCGCTTGGCCACCACGGCGTCGAGGTCGCTCTGCTCGATCCGGCCCACCCTAAGCTTGGCCAGCACGTCGATGAATCCGCCGAGCACGGCGTCCTGCTTCTCGGCCAGCGAGTCGGCGAGGGCCCGCAGGTGGGCCTGGCCGTCGCCACGCGGTTCGTAGCCGCTGCCGATGGTGTAGGAGAGACCGGCGTCCTGGCGCAGCGCCCGGAACAGTTCGCGCTCCAGCACCTCGGCGAAGACGTTCGCGGCGGTGCGGCGCCGCACGACGGCGTCGAGCACCACCGCCCGTGAGCCGTGCACGAAGTACGCCGGGGTGGTCGGCAGCGCCGACGAGGCCGCCGGTACCGGCTGCCGGGTGCCGGCGGGCAGGTCCAGCCGCAGCCCGTCGGGCACCCGGTCACCGGCGATCCAGAGCACCGCGTTCTCCCGGGTGAACCAGCGTGCGGCCCACTGGCGCAGTTCCTCGGCGGTGAGCCTGCCCAGTCCCCATTCCGGGTAGCTGCTGAGCCCGTGGTCGCGGGCGCCGTGGCGCCACAACGGGATGTCGTCGATGGCTGCGCCGCCCCGGCTGCTCCACTCGGTGCGCAGGATGTCCTTCTCCACCTCAAGCCGCCCGGTCGGCAGGTCGGTCAGGTTGGTGCAGACGGAGGTGAGGAAGGTGGCGATGTCGGGTGCGGAGCCCTGCATGTGGAAGGTGGTGAAGGTTGGTCCGGTGGCGCCGTTGAAGTGGTAGTCGGCGGTGCCGAGCGGGGCGAGAACGAGGTGTTCGAGCAGGTGGGTGATGCCGTGGCGGGCCAGCGTCTCGTCGGCGGTGCCGACCCGGAAGGTCAGCCCGGCACGCATAGGCCCGCCGGTGGGGGCGAGCAGGGTCGGCACTCCGTCGGTTTCGAGGTGTTGGATCACGGCTGGCCGCCCTTCGCGTACGCCTTGTCGCGGAACCGCTGGAACTGCGCGACCGCGTCGCCGAAGTAGCCGAACATCGACTCGTCGCCGAGGTCACCGAGGGCGGCGAACTGCTGCGCCGCCGACGTCCACTCCTGCATCAGGCAGAAGGCGAGAGCGAAGGTGCTGCGTACCCGGACCCAGCCCCAACCGTGGCGGAACTCGGGGTGCCAGATGGAGCGCTGGGCCGCGTCGTGGATCGCGGCGCGCACCTGTTGGCCGCGCAGGAATGCCCGCGCAGCGGACAGGGTGCCGTGGTCGAATGCCTGTTCCAGGTGCACCTCGACGATGAGGACGGCGTTGGGCGCGCCGGGCGGTGCGGCCGCAGTGCATTCCCGGGTGAAGTCGTGCGCCTTCTCCCAGGTGCCGCTCCACTTCGGGCAGAGCTGCTGTAACAGGGAACTCTGGGCCGGCAGGTGGTGTGGATGCCTGGCGGCGAGGCGGTCGTAGCGGCGGCGGGCCTCGGCCTGGCCGAGTTGCAGGCCGCGGGCGCTGGTGACCCGCTGGGTCCAGGCTGCCGCGTCGTCCGGGTGGCGGGCGGTGGCCTCGATGAGGACCTGCTCGGCCCGGCGCAGATGATCGAAGAACTGGGCGAACTGTTCCCGGCTGACATCCTGCGCCCGCTGGGCGGTCCGGATCCGCCACCCGGCGCGGATCAGGTGCGCCCCCAGCATTGCGGCGGCCACCGGGTCGTCCGGTTGTGCGGCGAGCACCTTTCGGAGGAAGGTCTCGGCGTCCGCCGCGTCTTCTACCCCACCGACGAGGACCGTTCTACCGTGGGCGTCCTGGGCGTCGACCACGGCCCGCATCGCCGGCCAGTCGCCAGCGGCCAGCGCGTCACGGGCGGCGGCCACCTGGGGGTACGCCGCCGCGGTGTCGAACACCGGCGGCGCGAGGGGTCGGGGCATGGCGAAGATCATAAGTGATCATCATTGGGCCTGGTGACTTCGAATTTCAGTGCTCGCGCAGGTGCCGCAGGGTGGCGCCGGCGGTGCGCCATCCGCTGGCGAGTGCCCCTTGGATCGACGGGCTGTCGCGGTGGTCACCGGCGACGAACAGCCCGTTTCCCAGCGCCACCGGCTTTCGTAGCCGGCCCTGCGGGGGCGGCGCGGCGGGCAGCGCGGCGGGGATCGTCACAGTGGTCAGGTGCTCCCAGCCGCCGGTGGGCCGCCCGTACAGCCGGGTCAGTTCCAGCCGCACGGCCGACTCGGACGGTACCGACGGCCCGACCACGGAGGTGGCGATCAGGTGCCGGCCGGGCGGCGCGTAGCTGGGCGCGGCGCGGCTGACCACCACCGTGTTGGCGATCATCTCGCGGCGGTCCCCGTCGATGAGCAGGATCGGCTCGGCCACCGACGGCTCGGTGGTGGCATGGTAGTAGGTGGTGTAGCCGTGCATGAGCACCGGCGGCAGGTCCAGCAGCCGGGCGGCGGCGGGCGGGTCGACGGCGACGACGACGGCCCGGCAGCGCAACTCCCCGGCGGTGGTCCGGACCCGCCCCGGCGCCACCTCGACGACTGTGGTGTTGAGGTCCAGCAGCCCGGCCGGTAGCGCGGCAGCGACGGCTCGGGGCAACGCCGCCATCCCGTCGGCGGGCAGGCCGACCCGACCTCGGGCGAACGAGCGCAGCACCATGGCCAGGACGTGGCTGGAGGTGGCCAGTTCCCGGTCGAGCAGCACGCCGGACAGGAACGGGCGCAGCAGGTCCTCGATGATGGCGTGGGACAGACCGGCGCTGCGCAGCGCCGTCTCGGCGCTGGTCTCGGGCCTGGCGAGCAGACGTTCGGCGGGCAGCGTGGCGTAGCTCGCGGCGAGGGCGGCGAAACGCAGCCGGTCGGGCAGCGACCCGACGGAGGCCAGGGCGGTGCCCGGGCCACCGGCGGGATCGCGCAGCGGATTGACCAGTCGCAGCAGCCGGTCGCCCTTGCGTACCAGCACCCCGGGAACGAAGAAGCCGAGGTCGAGACGGTCCACGTCGAGCAGCGCGCCGAGCCGGGGATACGCCGTGTTGAGGACCTGGAAGCCACGATCCAGCAGGAAGCCGTCGACGCTGTCGGTGGCGACCCGGCCACCGAGCCGGTCGGCGGCCTCGACCAACCGCCAGGACACCCCGGCGCGGTGCAGGCGGCGGGCCGCGGCGAGGCCGGCGAGGCCGCCGCCCACGACCACGACGTCGATGTCGGCGGGCATCAGGTGCGCCCTGCCCCGGTCGTGCCGGGTGTGACCCGGTGGCGAGCGGACAGCGCTGCCACGCCGGGGCACACGACCGCCCCGGGCGGCCGCATCATGGCCGAGCGGATCTTCCAGATTCCGGACATCCCACCCACCGGCTGTCGTCGCAGGATCGACGCGCACCAGCGTAGACCCGGCTGGCCGGGTACCGCCGGCTGAGTGCGGCGTCGGCCCGATCTGGTGGAGAAACGGGTGACGCCCACCGGCCGGATCCGGTGGGCGTCGTGGTGAGGAGGGAAGCTCCCCCGTTTGGACTCGAACCAAAAACCTGCCGGTTAACAGCCGGCTGCTCTGCCAATTGAGCTACGGGGGACCGCAACAACGCCCGGAGCGGATCGCTCCGCACCGCGCGCCGGGCACAAGAGTACAGGACGGCGGGGGGTGTTGGTCCAGGGGGTTGATCGGTGACCACCGAGCGGCTCGGCGGCCGTTTACCAGACAAATCGTCATCCTGGCACAAGGAGGTATGAGCGGAGAGCAGGATGGGTAGTTAGCTGCCGACGACAGGACGCAGGCGCGGATCGGTCAGTCCCGCCCCCCGGGCATCCGGGAGCGGGACGACGGCGCGTCAGGTACGAAAGGAGCCGCCATGCGCGGAAAGATCATGTTCCTTGGCGGGCTGGCTGCAGGGTTCGTCCTGGGCGCCCGTGCCGGCCGGGAGAAGTACGAGGAGCTGGTGGTCCGGGGCCGCAAGGTGCTCGACCACCCGACCGTCCAGGAGGCGGCCGGGGTCGCGCAGGCCCAGGCCAACCGTCTCTACCACGAGGGCAGGGACAAGCTCGGCAACTCCAAGCTGGGCGAGAAGCTCAACGCCAACGGCAAGGCGGGGCTCACCCCCGCCGACGACACGTTCGCCGGTACGCCGGCCACGGCCGGCACCAAGTCGGGTTCCGGCTCGTCGGGTTCCAGCTCGACGTCTGCCACCCCCCGCAGCAAGCCGTCCGGCTCCGGAGCCAACGGCAGCACCCTCTGAGCACCCCCGGACGGGCCCGGCAACCGACCTCGGTGGCCGGGCCCGTCCGTGTGCCCGGCCGACAGCAAATCACCCCGGACCGCCGCAGCGGCAGGCGTTGACAGGTCCGCTCCCGGTCGGCCACTGGTCTGAAACACCGCCGTGGAACACTCCGCACGGAGGTGGTCGAGATGGCCCTGGTCCGACCGGAGAATCCGCAGCAGGCACGGTTGGTCCGGCTACTGCGGGACGAGGGTCCCCGCTCCCGGGTGGAGCTGGGTGACCTGCTGGGCCTGTCCCGGACGGCCCTCACCACCGAGCTGGACCGGCTCACCGCCCGAGGGCTGGTCGAGACGGCCGGGCCGGCAGCCTCCCGGGGCGGGCGTCGATCGTCGCTGCTGCGCCTCAACGGCGGCGTGCGCTTCGGCAGCGTGGTGGTCGCCACCGACCGAGTCACCGTCGCGATCACCGACGGCGAGCTGAACGTGCTGGCCGAGACCGGCGAGGTGGCGGACGTGCGCGACGGACCGGAGCTGGTCATCGGCCGGGCCGTCGAGCTGGTCGACAAGCTCCGCGCCGAGTTGGGCGTCACCGAACTCACCGGGGTCGGTGTCGCCCTTCCCGGGCCGGTCGACGGCGGCACCTCCACCGCACCGGCCGCCCTGCCCCGTTGGCAGCGCTTTCCGGTGCGGGACGCGTTCGCCGCCGAGCTGGGCTGCCCGGTGCTTGTCGACAATGACGCGAACGTGCTCGCCCTGGGCGAGCGGCACGCCGGCATCGGCCGCACCGTCGAGGATTTCCTCTACCTGAAGCTCGGCACGGCGATCGGCTGCGGGCTGGTGCTCGGCGGGTCGCTCTACCGGGGTGCGACCAGCAGCGCCGGCGACATCGCGCACCTACCGATCGGCGAGGAGGGCCCGCCCTGCGCCTGTGGTGAGGCCGGTTGCCTTGAGGCGTACTGCGGGGATGTCGGGTTGGTCCGGGCGGCGCTGGCGGTCGCCCGGTCGGATCGCTCCCCGGCGCTGGCCGCGCGGCTGGCCGAGGCGGGCACGCTCACCGTCGCGGACGTGGCCACGGCCGCCACCGCCGGGGACGCGGCCACCCAGTTGCTGGTCCGCGATGCCGCCCGCCGGCTCGGTCGGGTGCTGGTCGGTCTGGTCAGCTTCTTCAATCCCGGCATCGTGGTGATCGGTGGGGCCCCCGACGGGCTCGGCCACCTGCTGCTCTCCGAGATCCGTGGTGTGGTCTACCGGCGCTCGGCGCCGCTGGCCACCGGCACCATGCCGATCGTCCTGTCCGATCTGGCGGGCCGGGCCGCCGTGGTGGGCGCGGCCCACCTGGCCAGCGAGCACGTCTTCAGCGCCGGCTGACCATCGGCGACGCCCGGGGGCGGCTGCGGGCCGACCCCCGGGCGTCCGGACGGTTCAATCCTTGCTGCTGAACGCCGCGTCGAACGCGGCGGACGGCGCGTCGAAGGCGAGCCGGCGGACGAACTGGAGCGCCTCCGGGGCACCGACGAGCCGGTCCATCCCGGCGTCCTCCCATTCGATGGAGATCGGCCCGGAGTAACCGATGGCGTTCAGCGCCCGGAAGCAGTCTTCCCAGGGCACGTCGCCGTGGCCGGTGGAGACGAAGTCCCAGCCCCGGCGCAGATCGGCCCAGGGCAGGTGCGAGGCCAGCCGACCGCGACGGCCGTCGCCGGTACGCACCTTCGCGTCCTTGCAGTCGACGTGGTAGATCCGGTCGGCGAAGTCGAAGATGAAGTTGACCGGGTCGAGTTCCTGCCAGACGAAGTGCGACGGGTCCCAGTTCAGCCCGAACGCGGGCCGGTTTCCGATCGCCTCCAGGGTCCGCTTCGTCGTCCAGTAGTCGTACGCGATCTCGCTGGGGTGCACCTCGTGGGCGAAGCGGACCCCGACGGAGTCGAAGACGTCGAGGATCGGATTCCACCGGTCGGCGAAGTCCTGGTAGCCGCGCTCGATCATCTCCGGCGGCACCGGCGGGAACATCGCCAGGGTGTGCCAGATCGACGAGCCGGTGAAGCCGACGACGGTGTCCACGCCGAGCTTCGCCGCCGCCCGGGCGGTGTCCTTGATCTCCTCTGCGGCCCGCTGGCGTACCCCTTCGGGCTCGCCGTCGCCCCAGATCCGGGCGGGCAGGATGCCCTGGTGCCGCTCGTCGATCGGGTGGTCGCAGACCGCCTGGCCGACCAGGTGGTTCGAGATGGTGAAGACCTGGAGGTTGTGCTTGGCGAGCGTCTCCCGCTTGCGTTCGACGTACGAGTCGTCGGCCATGGCCTTGTCGACCTCGAAGTGGTCGCCCCAGCAGGCGATCTCCAGCCCGTCGTAGCCCCACTCGGCGGCGAGCCGGCACACCTCGTCGAACGGAAGGTCGGCCCACTGGCCGGTGAACAGCGTGATCGGTCGCGCCATGTGTCCTTTTCCCCTGTCGTGTTGGGGATTCCGTTACCTGCGGGACCGGGGCGAGGGATGACCGGATGCGGCGGCCCCGACGATGTACCGGTGGACGCTTGTCGCGTCTGGGGCCGACGGGTTGCGCCTCCCGCCGACTCACCGGCCACCTCACGGTCGCCGTCCCTCACTCTAGGCGGGCGGCGGTCGGTAGGAAAGTGCCCCGGCGCGACGGCGAGCGCCGCACCGGGGCGTTCAGCTACGGCAGTACCCAGCGCTGGTTGGCGCCGGTGTGGCAGGTCCACAGGTGCACCGCCTGCCCGTCGGCGGAGCTGTTGCTCGACACGTCCAGGCACTTGCCCGAACTCGGGTTACGCAACGTGCCGTTGGACTGCGCCGACCAGTTCTGCGCACCACTGCCGTTACAGGTCCACAACTGGATCTTCGTGCCGTCAGCCGAGCCGGCACCATTGACGTCCAGGCACTTGCCGAAAGCCCGGATCGTCGAGTTCGGCGTCACCGTCCACGTCTGCGCCGCCGTACCGTTGCAGGTGTAGATCTGAATCTGCGTACCGTCGGCCGTCGCCGCGTTACGCACGTCCAGACACTTGCCGGCCAACCCGGTGATCCGACCGGTCCGGTCACCGCCCGGGGGCGGGTTCGAGCCGCCGAGTTCCTTGATCCGGATGTTGCGGAAGGACACGTCGTCGCCGGTGCCGTGGTTCTGGATGCCGACGTGGCCGGCCAGCGACCGGACCGGGTCGGTGTTGGTGAAGTCGTTGATCTTCGAGCCGTTCAGGAAGACCTGGAGGCGCTCCCCCTCTACCAGCAGCTCGTAGGTGTTCCACTCCCCCGCCGGGTTCAGCGCGGCGTCCCGGGCGGCGAGGTCGGCGGACTTGAAGCCGTAGACCGCGCCGGTGGTCCGGTCGGCGGCGTCGGTGGGGTCGATCTGCACCTCGTAGCCGTTGTTGATGGCGGAGTTCGGGTCGCTCGACGGTGGGAAGCCGATGAAGACCCCGGAGTTGTCGTCCCCGGCCACCCGCCAGTCCAGCTTCAGCGAGTAGTTGGTGAACTGCTTGGCGCTGTGCCAGAACAGCCCCATCCCGCCGACCGAGGTCAGCGTGGCGTCGGAGTTGCTGAAGCTGCCCGGCCCGGCCTGGGACCAGCCGCTTGTCGAGCCGTTGTAGAGGGTGGTGTAGCCGGTCTCCGGCCGGCAGTCGGCCTTGGTGCGGCCGGCCGCGTACCGGATGCCGCCGAGCAGGTGCGCCCGGAAGGCCGGTTCGGCGTACGACGCCTGGGTGTGCCCGCCGCCGGTGTAGAAGGACCGACCGCCGTTGTACGTCTTGCACCAGGCGATCGGGTGGTCGGCGCCCATCACACCGCCCGAGTACGTGGACTCGTTCAGGTTCGCCAGCACCCGCGCGCCGGAGCGGGGGTTGCTCTGGAAGTCGTACCACTCGTCGGTGCGGACCCAGTTCTGCGGCAGGTGGGCGGTGGCCGCGTGGGCGCGGTTCTCCACCCGGACGGTGGCCTGCTGGATCGCCGGGTGGGAGCGGAAGTACGCCCCGACCAGGTTGCCGTAGAAGGACCAGCCGTACTCGGTGTCGGCGGCGGAGTGCACGCCGACGTAGCCGCCACCGGAGCCGATGTACGACTCGAACGCGCCCTGCTGGCTGTTGTTGAGCACATCGCCGGTGGTGTTGAGGAAGATCACCGCCTCGTACTGGGCGAGGTTGCCGGTGGTGAAGACGTTGGCGTCCTCGGTGGCGGTGACGGTGAAGCTGTTCGCCGCGCCCAGATCCCGGATGGTCTGGGTGCCTACGGCGATCGAGTCGTGCCGGAAGCCGGCCGTCTTGGAGAAGACCAGTACGTCGTACGGGGCGTCGGCGGCGCTGGCCGGGGTGGCCGGGGTGGTGCAGGCGAGTACGGCGAGGGCCGCGGTGGCCAGGCCGACGGCGGTTCTGAGGAGTCTGCGCATGTGCTCTCCCAACGATTGGTGGTGTCAGGAGGGGCCCCTGTTTCCAACCCTAGGCGTTGACCAGGAGCCCCTCCTCGGATCAGGGCAGGACCCAGCGCTGGTTGGCGCCGGTGTGGCAGGTCCACAGGTGCACCGCCTGCCCGTCGGCGGAGCTGTTGCTCGACACGTCCAGGCACTTGCCCGAACTCGGGTTACGCAACGTGCCGTTGGACTGCGCCGACCAGTTCTGCGCACCACTGCCGTTACAGGTCCACAACTGGATCTTCGTGCCGTCAGCCGAGCCGGCACCGTCGACGTCGAGGCACTTGCCGAAAGCCCGGATCGTCGAGTTCGGCGTCACCGTCCACGTCTGCGCCGCCGTACCGTTGCAGGTGTAGATCTGAATCTGCGTACCGTCGGCCGTCGCCGCGTTACGCACGTCCAGACACTTACCGCCCAGGCCGACGATCGGACCGGTTCCGCCCGTACCACCGCTGCCGGTGGTGAAGGTGAACGAGTCCAGGTCGTAGAGCGAGCCGGTCCCGGTGCCGGCGAAGGTCAGGTAGAGCGTGGTGGTGCCGGACGGCGGGTTGCTGATGGTGCCGGTGACCGTGGTGAAGGTGTCCCAGGCGCCGGTGACCGGGACGGTGGCCGAGCCGAGCACGGTGCCGGTGGCCGAGCCGGCCCGCACCTGGAGGGTGCCGCCGGAGCCGGCCGAGGAGACCCGGGCGCTGAACGACGTCACATTGTTGATCCGGTACGGCTCGAAGGCGATCCAGTCACCGTTGTTGATGTTGCCGACGGTCTTGCCGCCCTCGGCGGCCGCCTTGTCGAAGGTGGCGATGCCGGAGGAGGTCTTGTAGTGCTCGGCCTGCCGGCTACGGGGCTGGAGGGTGTGCTGGGTGTGGGTGGTCAGCCCGCCGGCATCGGTGTACTCGGCGTCGAAGATGGCGAAGATGTTCGCCGCGTAGTCGTGCTCCCCGTCCACCGGGATCGTGATCGAACCGGAGCACCCGTTGCGTGAGGTGATCTGGTGGCCGTGGCTGTCGTGGCCCAGCACGTAGGTCATTCTGACCTTGGTGCAGTCGATGGTGCCGTCCTCCGGGTCGGTCACCGTGATGCTGAACGGCACGGTGTCGCCGAAGGAGAACAGCGATCCGTTGACCGGGCCGTTGATGGTGACCGTCGGCGCGGTGTTGCCGACCCGGATCTGCACGCTGGCGGTGCCGGTCGCGCCCTGCGGGTCGCGTACGGTCAGGGTGGCGGTGTAGCTGCCGTTGGCGGTGTACGTCTTGCTCGGGTTGGCCGCCGTGGAGGTGGTGCCGTCACCGAACGCCCACGAGTAGGTCAACGCCCCACCCTCCGGGTCCGACGACCCGGCCGAGGAGAAGTTCACGCTCAACGGGGCGACCCCGGAGGTCCGGTTGGCCGAGGCGACCGCCGTGGGTGCCCGGTTGCCTCCGGCGACGTAGTCGTAACGGTAGAGCGCCGAGTTGGCGTCGCCGTTGAAGTAGCCGGTGCCGTAGTCCAGCACGTAGAGCGCACCGTCCGGCCCGAAGGCCATGTCCATGACCTGCTTGCCGTTCCACGGGAACGACGCGTCGATCGCGCCCACCGAGCCGTCGCTGTTGACGTGGATCGGCTTGATCCAGCCCCGGCCGAACTCACCGGCGAAGAAGAGCCCGTCGAAGCTCTGCGGCCACTTGGTGGTCGACGTCGACGCCGCGTTGTAGCGGTAGACCGGGCCGGCGCTCGGCGACTCGGAGCCGCCGCCGAACTCCGGCGGGCTGCCGGCGTCACCGGCGTAGCGGATCCAGGACGGCTTGGCGGCCGGCAGGGTGGCCAGGCCGGTGTTGCGGAACGAGTTGTTCGTCGCGCCGCCGGTGCAGTTGTACTTCGGACCGGCGGTGCCGTTGGCGAAGTTCCACTCGGCGTACGTCTCGTTTGTGGTGTTGGTGCCGGTGCAGTACGGCCAGCCGTAGAAGCCGGGCCCGGTGACCCGGTTGAACTCCACCTGCCCGCTGGGCCCGCGTGCGGAGGTCGAGCCCGCGTCCGGCCCGTAGTCGCCGACGTAGACGACGCCGGTGGCCTTGTCGACGCTCATCCGGAACGGGTTGCGGAAGCCCATCGCGTAGATCTCGGGGCGGGTCCGGGCGGTGCCGGGCGCGAACATGTTGCCGGCCGGGATCGAGTACGACCCGTTGGCGTTGACCTTGATGCGCAGGATCTTGCCGCGCAGGTCGTTGGTGTTGGCGGCGCTGCGCTGGGCGTCGTACGCCGGGTTGCGGTTGGTGCGCTCGTCCAGCGGCGAGTAGCCGCCCGAGTCGAACGGGTTGGTGTCGTCGCCGGTGGAGAGGTACAGGTTGCCCGCCGCGTCGAAGTCGATGTCGCCGCCGACGTGGCAGCACATGCCCCGGTCGGCGGGCACGTCGAGGACGTCGACCTTGCTGGACTGGTTGAGCGTGAAGTCGGCGTTGAGGGTGAACCGGGACAGCCGGTTCACTCCCTGCCAGGCGGAGAAGTCGCTGGCGGTGGCCGGTGCGTCGCCGCTCGGAGTGGACAGCGGCGGCGCGTAGTAGAGGAAGATGTGCCGGTTGCTGGCGAAGTTCGGGTCGACGCCGATGCCCTGCAAACCCTCCTCGTCGTGGGTGTAGACCGATACGGTACCGATCACGGTCGTGGTGCCGGCCGCATCGGTGCGACGCACGGTGCCGTTGCGGGCGGTGTGCAGGACCGAGCGGTCCGGCAACACCGCGAGGGTCATCGGTTCACCGACCTCGGCCACCCCCTTGGCGAGGGTGACCTGCTGGAAGTCGCTGGCGACGATGGGGTGGGCGCGGGCCGGGGTCGGGCCGGCAATGGCAACGGTGCCGGCTGTGACGACCAGGAGCAGCGCCGAAGCGCTGGTGGACCACCGTGCGGGGTGGCGGGTGGTGCGCATGGTGGACATCGCAGTGCTGTCCCTTCCTGACGAGTGCTTCTGCCAGGGCGGGGCGCGCGCCGTCGCGCCGGATGCCGTAGCCGGGGGGGTGCCGAGGGGGGTCCCGCGCCGCCGGTTCACCTCGACGAAACAATTCGGTGCTAGCGACGACACTAAGCGTCATTCGTCTATGTGTCTATATCTTCTGCCCGCCGGATACTGACTTTCGTCAGTTCGGTCAAAAGCCGCCCGGCTGCCGCGCTGCCGCAGTGGCGCTCAGCGCTGCCGGTCGATGGCCTGGGCGGCCAGCTCCGTCAGGGCGGTCCGGCTGTCCGCGGTCACCTCGGTGTGTTCCAGCGCCGCCAACCCGGCCTCGGCGCGGACCTGGATCATCTGCTCGATCTTCCGGCGTGCCCCGGTGCTCTCGATGATCTCGCGCAGCTCGGCGGCGCCGTCGGCGTCCAGGTCGGGATTGCCGAACAGCTCACGCAGCCGGGCACCCTGCGCCCGGTCGGCGGCATCGCGGGCCAGCGCCATCATCACCGTCGGTTTGCCCTCGCGCAGATCGTCAAGTACGGACTTGCCGGTGACCGCCGGGTCACCGAAGACCCCCAGCACGTCGTCGCGGAGCTGGAAGGCGTCCCCGAGCGGGTCGCCGAACTCGGCCAGCGCGTCGAGCAGCTCGACGGGCGCACCCGCCAGCGCAGCGCCGATCTGCAACGGCCGGGTGACCGTGTAGCGGGCCGCCTTCATCCGGATCACCGTGAGCGCACTGGCCACCGAGCCGTCGCCCACCCCGGACACCAGGTCGAGGTACTCCCCCGCGATCACCTCGGTACGCATCAGCGCGAACACGGCGTACCCCTGGTGCACCTGGTCGGGGCTCAACCCGCACTCGTGGAACATCTGATCCGACCAGGCGGCGCAGAGGTCACCACAGAGCAGGGCGGTGTTGCGTCCGTACGCCTCGGGGTCACCCCGCCACGACGAGCGGGCGTGCAGGTCGGCGAAGATCCGGTGCACCGAGGGCTCCCCCCGGCGGCGGTCGCTGCCGTCCAGGATGTCGTCGTGGATCAGCGCGAACGCGTGGAACAGCTCCAGCGCGGCGGCGGCGACCACGATCGGCGTGCCGTCCGGGCCGCCCGCGCCCCGCCAGCCCCAGTAGCAGAACAGTGGTCGCAGGCGCTTCCCGCCGGCCAGCACGAACCGGTGCAACGTGGTGAAGACCCCTCGGGGCGCGCCGTCCGGCCAGTCCGGATCCTGCCGGTCGAGGAAGGCGGTCAGCTCGGCGTCGAAGCGGGCCCGCAGCCCGGCGGAGTCGACAGCTGCCTCGGCGAGGGTCACCGTCCCTCCACTCCGGCCAGTTCCAGCAGCAGCCCCTTCACCTCCGTGGCCGCTATCCGGTCCCGGGCCACCGACGCGTCGGAGCAGAGCAGCACCGGCCCGTCGGCCGGATCGGCGGGCAGCCGTCCGTGTGAGCCCCGGACCGCCCGCGCGCCGGCATCCAACCCGACCACGTTCATCAGGTACCGCATGCCGAGCTTCTTGCGGGCCAGCGCGACCCCGGCGCGGCGCTTCGCCGCGCCCGGCGCGGCCGGGTCGAAGAACAGCTCCGCCGGGTCGTACCCGGGCTTACGGTGGATCTCCACCAGCCGGGCGAAGTCGGGCGCACCCGCGTCGTCCAGCCAGTAGTAGTACGTGAACCAGGCGTCCGGCTCGGCCACCAGCACCAGCTCACCGGCGCGTGCATGGTCCAACCCGTGTGCCGCCTTGCCGTCGGCGTCGAGCACCTCGGCCACCCCGGGCAGGCCGGCGCAGAGCTTCATCACCGCCGGCACGTCGGCCGGGTCGCGCACGTACACGTGCGCGACCTGGTGGTCGGCCACCGCGAAGGCGCGAGAGGTCCACGGGTCGAGGTACTCCATGCCCGCCTGGGTGTGCACCCGGAGCAGCCCCTCGGCGCGCAGCAACCGGTTCACGTCCACCGGACGGGACACCTCGGTGATGCCGTACTCCGACAGCACCACCACGGTCGCGTCGCGGGCCTGCGCGGCGTCCAGCAGCGGCGCGAGCACGCCGTCGAGTTCCGCCGCCGCGGCGGCGGACCGGGGCGACGACGGGCCGAACCGTTGCAGGTCGTAGTCCAGGTGCGGCACGTAGACCAGGGTCAGGTCGGGCGACGACTCGGCGAGGATCTGCTCGGCCGCCCGGCAGATCCAACGGGACGACGGCAGGCCCGCACCCGGTCCCCAGTAGGTGAACAGCGGGAAGGTGCCGAGCCGGTCGGTGAGCGCGTCGTGCAGTTGCGGCGGATCCGTGTAGCAGTCCGGCTCCTTGCGACCGTCGGCGTAGTAGACAGGTCGGGGTGTGACCGTCCAGTTCACGTCCGCGCCCATCGCGTACCACCAGCAGACGTTCGCCACCGTGTAGCCGGGCCGGGCGCGGCGCGCGGCCTGCCACAGCTTCTCCCCGCCGACAAGCGCGTTGTGCTGCCGCCAGAGCAGCACCTCGCCGAGATCCCGGAAGTACCAGCCGTTGCCGACGATGCCGTGTTCCACGGGTAGCGCGCCGGTGAGGAAGGTCGACTGCACCGAGCAGGTCACCGCCGGCAGCACGGTGCCCAACTCGGCGCGGAACCCGGTGTCGGCGACCGCACGCAGCCGGGGCATGTGCGCCAGCAACCGAGGCGTCAACCCCACCACGTCGAGCACCACCAGTTGCCTGCTCATGCTGTCACCGCCTCAGCTAACGGGGTCAGCCCGAGGGCGACCAGCTCGTCCCGGGTGAAGGCCAGTTCGTCCGCGATTCCGGCGGCCAGCTCCGCGTCGGTGCGCGGGCGCCGTGCGGCCGGCAGCACCCCCCAGGTGTACGTCTCGACGTCGAGGTGGTCGCAGCCGGCATCCGCACCGGCGAAGAGCGCGGTCAGCGCGGCGCGCAGCACCGGCAGGGTCGAGCCCAGCGGTGGTTCGGGTGGGGCGTGCAGTGGCACGTGGTAGTGCACCCGCCATGGCCCGGGCAGCGCGGCGTCCAGAGCGACGTCGAGATCGTCGGCCGCCCAGCTCGGATCCGCCGGATCGGCAGCCCGCGGCCCACCGGCCGGCGCGGTGGCGGTGGTCGGCGCGGTGGCGGTGGCGCAGCCGGCGGTGCGGGTCTGGTGCAGGAAACGCGGCTCGACCCAGCGGCGCAGGGCGGCGGCGTCGGCGGCCGGGTCGGCCGCCTCCAGCGCGGCGGACACCTGCACCTTGACCACCGGCAGGCCGGCGACGGCCAGCCGCTCCAGGGCGGCGGCGGGCTCCTCCCAGGCGCAGGCGAGGTGGGCCAGATCCAGGCAGATTCCGAGCCGATCGGTGTCCATTCCGGACAGGGCGGCGACCGCCTGCGGGGTGCTCTCCACCACGCAGCCGGGCTCCGGCTCGAAACCGACCCGCACCGGCCGGCCGGTCTCCCGCTCGACGGCGGCGAGTCCGCTGGCGAGCTGGTCGAGTCGGCGACGGGCGGCGTCCGCGTGGCTGCGGTCCCACGGCGTGCGCCAGGCCAGTGGCAGGGTGGAGACCGAGCCACGGGCGGCGTCGTCGGGCAGCAGGTCGGCCAAGACCCGGGCCAGGTCGAGGGTGTACCCGAGCCGCTCGTGCGTGGTCCAGTCCGGCCGGTACACCGCGCCCTTGACCACCGGCGCCTGGAAGGCCGCGTACGGGAAGCCGTTGAGGGTGACCACCTCCAGCCCGCGTACGGTCAGCTCGGTGCGCAACCGGCGACGGGCGGCCGGGTCGGCGGCCAGTTCGGCGGCCACCGGGGCGGCCAGCCACAGGCCCAGCCCGAGCGGATCGGCACCGAGCGTCTCGCGGACCGGCACCGCGTAGGTGTCGAGTTGGGCGACGATGCCGGCGAGGTCCTCGGCGGGGTGCACGTTTGTGCAGTAACCGAGGTGGACGGTGCGCCCACCGGCGTGCCGCAGCCGCATCAGCTGCCGCCGCGCAGGATCGAGTTGCCGGCGAAGGTCGGCTCGGCAAGGTCGTCGTCGGACAGGTCGAGCCGCCCGGACTGCCCGTAGAACTCGACAGGATTACGCCACAGCACCCGGTCGACGTCGTCGTCGGTGAAACCGGCGAGCAGCATCGCCTCGCCGGTGGCCCGGGTGAGCAGCGGGTCGGAGCGTCCCCAGTCGGCGGCCGAGTTGACAAGCATCCGTTCGGTCCCGTACGCCCTGAGCAGCTCGACCATTCGCGGCGGCGACATCTTGGTGTCCGGATAGATGGAGAAGCCGAGCCAGCAGCCGGTGTCCCGGACCAGTTTCACTGTCGTCTCGTTGAGGTGGTCGAGCACCACCCGCTGCGGCGCGATGCCGGACTCGGCGACCACGGCCAGGCTGCGTTCGACACCCCGGGCCTTGTCCCGGTGCGGAGTGTGCACCATCGCCGGCAGGTCGTGCGCCACGGCCAGGGCGAGCTGGGCGGCGAAGGCGTCGTCCTCCTCGGGGGTCATCGAGTCGTACCCGATCTCGCCGACCGCCACCACGCCGTCCTTCTCCAGGTAGCGGGGCAGTTCGTCGAGCACCGGCCGGCAACGCCTGTCGTTGGCCTCCTTCGGGTTGAGCGCGATCGTGGCGTGATGACGGATGCCGAACTGCCCGGCCCGGAACGGTTCCCACCCGATTAACGAGTCGAAGTAGTCGGTGAACGAGCCGACGTTGGTGCGCGGCTGGCCCAGCCAGAACGCCGGCTCCACCACCGCCCGGACGCCGGCGGCGGCCATCCGCTCGTAGTCGTCGGTGGTCCGCGACGTCATGTGGATGTGCGGGTCGAAGATCCGCATCACACCTCCCTGGGCTGGGGCTGGCTGGCGGCGGTGAGCCGATCCAGCAGTTCGGTGGCGTCGGCGGGCATGCTCCGACCGGCGGCCCGGCGCTCGGCGGCCAGCGCGGCGAGCATCTGCGCCAGTTCCCCGTCGGCGCGGGCGTCGAGGTCGGCCACCACCCCCAGCGACACGTCGGTGAAAACGCACTTGAGCACCGCCTGCCGCCAGGCCGACGGGTCGAGGTGGCGGGCGTACGGGCCGAGGGCCGCGGCCACCAACCGGGTGTCGTTGGTGCGGATCGCATCGTGCAGCAGCGGCACTCCGGCCGCGCCGATCGGCAACAACGGCAGCGCCTTGAGCACGGCCCGCTTCTCGGCGGCGTCCCCGGTGCGGTAGAGCGTCTCGGCCTGCTCGGCGTGGTCGGCGGGCAGGCTGGCCAGCAGCAGGGCCCGGGCGGCCTCGTCGGCGGTCCAACCGGGCAGGTCGGGCAGGTCGTGTCGGCCGCAGCGACGGCCGGCCGCCGGGAAGAACCGCGCGATGGCGGTGGGTTCGGCCGCGACGCGGTCCAGGGCCGTGGCCAACCAGTCCGGATCGGGTACGCCCCGCAGGGCCGCCCGCAGCTCGTCCACTGTCATCGCGTCTCCTCCCTCGTCCGCCGCCGTCGACGGCCGTGGCGGTGGTACCGCGTGCGTCCTTTGCTCTGCTTCACTCCACGCGTCGGTGGTTGTCCGGATAGCGGACGCCTGGTGGTGCGCCGGTTGAAGCAGAGCAAAGGGTGTGCCGCGCGGCGGCGTTGCGCAGGAAATCCAGCGAGCGGGCGGCGACGGTGGGAGCGGCGTGCGAGTGCCGGGGCAACTCGACCGCCACCAGGCCCCGGTAGCCGATCTCGCGCAGCGCGGCCAGCACCGGCGGAAAGTCGATCTCGCCGGCACCGAACTCCAGGTGCTCGTGCACCCCCCGCCGCATGTCGTCGATCTGCACGTTCACCAGGTGTGCGGCGATGTCACGGACGCAGTCGGGCACCGCCTGCGGCTCCAGGCAACGGCAGTGTCCGATGTCGAGAGTGATGCCGAGGCGGGCGGGCGAGCCGAGGGCGGTGTGCAGGCGACGCCAGTCGGCGATGTCCTCGACAAGCATCCCCGGTTCCGGCTCGAAGCCCAGCGTCACCCCGACGGCCTCGGCCGCCTCGATCACGGTGGCGCAGCCGGCGACCAGGCGGTCCCAGGCCACCGCCGGGGTGACCGTGCCCGGCCGGACACCGGCCCAGAACGAGACCGCCTCGGCGCCGAGATCCGCGCCGATGGCCACCGCCCGGCGCAGGAACTCGATCCGGAGCGCGGGGTCGTCGTGCAGCAGCGTCGGGGCGTGCTTGTGCCAGGGGTCGAGCAGGAACCGCGCGCCGGTCTCGATCACCAGGCCGAGGCCGAGTTCGGCGAGCCGGCGAGCGACGGCGTCGACGCGCCCCGCCAGCCCGGGCGCGAACGGGTCGAGGTGGTCGTGGTCCAGGGTGAGGGCGACACCTGCGTAACCGAGATCGGCGATGACCGCGAGCGCGTCGTCGAGGCGGTGGTTGGCGAAGCCGTTGGTTCCGTACCCGAAGCGCAGTCCGTCGGGGGCGGTGGCGGCCGTCATGTCGGTGAGACCTTCCGGGCCAGCCGCCGGCCCAACGGCGCGGCCGCCGCCACCGCCAGTCCGAGCAGACCGGACCCGACGCGGGCGGTCAGCGCCCCCTGCAACGCGGGCAGGCCGGTGATACCGGCGCCCACCGCCGCACGGACCCGCGCGGCGGTCGGCTCGGCCGCCACCCGGGCCTGCGCGGTGCCGTAGCGGGTGGCGTACCAGCCGGCGAGGACGGCGGGCAGCGCCGCCGCCGCGCTGCCGAGGGCACGCCGACCGTGCCCGACGTCGCCGGCTCGCCGACCGTCGGTGCGGACGACAGGTGCGCGCCGGCCGGACTCCCCCGGGCCACCGGTCCGGATGGCGCTCGTGGTGAGCGGCCGGCCGGGCGGCAGCGCGGCGCTCGCCGCGATCAGGGCGGTGCCGGCGAGGGTACGCAGCGGCAGGGCGCGGTCGGTGCCGCTGACCTCCCGACGGGACAACGCGGTGACGGTCCAGGTGTGCACGGCGACGGTGACCGCGGCCGGCAACGCCCGCGCCGTCCGGCCTCCGGCGGCACCGAGTAGCACGTCCAGCCCTCGGCAGGTGGCCATCATGGCGGGGCCGGCGGCGGTGTTCTTGGCCGCCAGGTCGTACCCCCAGACGGCGGCGGCGAGCGGCAACGCCACGGCGGTGGCCCGCCGGCCGCCGGCTGCGGCGGCGAGCCCGACGCCGGCCACGGTGAGACCGGCGGCGAGGCCGACCGCGAGGCCGGGACCGACCCGGCCGCTCGGTATCGGCCGCTCGGGGCGTTCCACGGCGTCCAGCTCGCGGTCGGCCCAGTCGTTGGCGGCCATGCCGGCCCAGTACAGCAGCACCGACGCGGCGGCGAGGGCGGGGGTACGCGGACCGAGGCTGCCCGCCGCGGCGGCACCGGCGATCACGTCCCCGGGTACCGAGAGCGCGGCCGGGGCGCGGACCAGCTCGGCCAGGTCAGCCACGCGCGGCATCGGTGTCTCCGGCGTCCAGGCTGCCCGCGAAGACGCACAGCCGGGACCACTGGTCGGCCAGCGAGTGGGTCGCGGTGCCCAGCGGATCCTTGAAGAAGAAGGCCAGGTCGGTAAGCGCTCCGGTGTGGCCGGCGGCGTGCGCGGCGGCGGTGAGCCGGGCCAGGTCGAGCACGAGCGGGGCGGCCAGCGCCGAGTCGCAGCCGTGCCAGGTGAACTCCAGCCGCATTCCGGTACCCAGGAATCCCGCGAAGGTGATCAGATCCCAGGCGGTCTTGAAGTCACCGAGTTCCTCGACGTACCCGATCCGGGTGTCGCCCTGCGGCAGGTAGCCGAGCGTCTCCCCGAGCACCCGTTGCTTGCTGCGCACCTTCGCGGCGTTGGCGTCGGGATCGGCCAGGGTCGCGCCGTCGCCGCCGCCGAGCAGGTTGAGCCCGGACCAGGACCGGACGGTGAGGTGACGCATCGCGAACATCGGGGCGAGCACCGACTTGAGCAGGGTTTCCCCGGTCTTGCCGTCGTGGCCGGCGTACGGCACGCCGTGGCGGTCGGCAAGCGCGGTAAGCGCCGGCAGCCGCAGGCCGGTCGACGGGGTGAAGTCGACGTACGGACAGCCCGCCGCGACGGCCGCGTACGCGTAGAGCGAGCTGGGCGGCAGCACCTCGCCAGGGCCGGCGAGGGCGGCCCGCAGCGCGTCCGGGTCGGCGTGCCCGGGATGCGGGCGGGGCGCCGGTTCGGTCGCGGCGACGTTCACCACCACCACCCGGGCCAGCTCGTGTCGCTGTCGGAAGGCGGTGAGATCCCGGACCAGCGCGGCGGCCCGGTCGGCCTGTGTCCCGGCGGTGGGCGCGGGGCGTAGTTCCCGTTCCACGGCGGCCAGTTCCTCGGGCAGCGCGGCGACCAGTCGGGCCGGCAGCACACCCGCGGCGGCGAGTTCCTCGGCGCGTTTGGCGATCGGCGTGGCGACCACGTCGTGGCCACCAAAGACCAGGTCGGCGAAGCCCGGCAGGGCGGCGCTGTTGACCCCGGTCAGTTCGGTGACGCAGCCGGTCGGCCCGGTCAAGCCGGCACGCAGCGCGAGCGCCCCGACGATGCTTGTGGTCGCGACCGAGCCACGCGCCCCCACCAGCCAGACACCTGTACGCATAGCGCTCCTTCCGGTGTCCAGGAAACCGACATGCATCAATTGAATCTTGATATCAGGAAAAAGCTGAAAAAGATACGGGTTAGGCCGATGCGCCCCGTCCGCCGCCCGCTCCGGTGAACACGCCGGCCGACGCCGAGGTCGGCGGCGACGACGTCGGGCCGGCGTACCGGTTGGGTCGGTCGGACGGGGCTGGCAGGCAGGGGCGGTCGGCGTCTCGCCCCTGCCTCCCCCGCATCCGGCCAGTCGGGACGACGGTGTCCCGATCGGACGGCTCATCGGACGCGGTCCGCCTGGCGGCGGGAGTCTCCAGGTGGACGGCAACGAAGTGGTCGATGGGCGGCGGCCCTCCGGTGCTGCCGGGGAATCCCGGTCCGGCCGCACCGGAGGAACCGCATTGCTCGTACCGCCGGTCGCCCGGGGCACGCCCTCCGGACCCGACCCGTACCGGCCACGGGGCGCAACCGTGGCCGGCCCTCGCCGGTCGGCTCCGGAGGTGGTTCAGGCGGCGACCGTCGCCATCGACGGCTCCACCGCGGCCCAGGAGGAGCCCAGTTCGGCCGAGCGGGTCACCGCGTCCAGCACCAGTTGCACCTGCAACGCATCGGCGAACGAGGGCGACGGGTCGACGCCGGTCGCCACCGCCTCGATGAAGTCGCGCATCTGGTGGGTGAAGGAGTGTTCGTACCCGATGATGTGCCCCGGCGGCCACCAGGCCGACAGGTACGGGTGCTCGGCCTCGGTCACCAGTATCCGGTTGAAGCCCTGCTCGGCGGCGGGCCGGGTGGCGTCGAGGAACTCCAGTTCGTTGAGGCGTTCCAGATCGAAGGCGACGCTGCCCAGCGAGCCGTTGATCTCCACGCGGAGGGCGTTCTTGCGCCCGGTGGCGAACCGGGTCGCCTCGTACGTGGCAAGTGCCCCGCCGTCGAGGCGGGCCACGAAGATCGCCGCGTCGTCGACGGTGACCGGGCCGGTGGCGGCCCCGGCCCCGTCGGCCTGCGCCGCCAACCCGCTCGACTCGGCCGGCAACGGCCGCTCCTTGACGAACGTCTCGGTCACCGCGCTGACCCCGCTGATCCGCTGTCCGGTGACGTACTGGGTCAGGTCGATGATGTGCGCACCGATGTCACCCAGTGCACCGGAGCCCGACACCTCCTTGCGGAGCCGCCAGACCAGGGGGAACTGCGGGTCCACGATCCAGTCCTGCAGGTAGGCGGCCCGGACGTGCCGGATCTCGCCGAGCCGCCCGTCGGCGACGAGCTGACGCATCAGCGCCACCGCGGGCACCCGCCGGTAGTTGAAGCCACACATCGACCGGGCCCCGCCGGCCTGGGCGGTGGCCGCCGCGGCGGCCATCTCCCGGGCCTCGGCGACCGTGTTGGCCAACGGCTTCTCACACAGCACGTGCTTGCCCGCGGCCAGCGCGGCCAGCGCGATCTCGGCGTGGCTGTCACCCGGTGTGCAGATGTCGACCACGTCGATGTCCGGACGGTTCACCAGTTCCCGCCAGTCCGTGGTGTGCTCATCCCAGCCGAGCCGGTCGGCGGCCTCGGCCACCTTCGCGGAGTCCCGGCCGCAGATGAGCGCCATCCGGGCTCGCGCGGGCAGGTCGTACACCCGGTTCACGGTGCGCCACGCCTGCGAGTGCGCGGCCCCCATGAACGCGTAGCCGACCATGCCGACCCGCAGTTCGTTGTTTGTCGTGGACAAGGTGGGTCTCCCCCCGTTGTGTCAGAACCCGAGCTTGAGGTAGTCGCTCGCGTTCTCCTTGGTGATCGTTTCGGAGGCGAGGACGATCTCCTTGGGAACCTGGAGTTCCACCAGGTCGGACATGCCCCTGCCCTGGCCGATGAGACGGGCCAGCGAGATCGCCGAGGACGCCATCGACGGGCTGTAGGTCACCGTGGCCTTCAGCACCGTGTTGTCGGCCTGGATGTCCTCCATCGCCTTCTTCGAGCCGGCGCCGCCGACCATGAAGAACTCGCTGCGGTTGGCCTGGCTGATCGCGGCCAGCACACCGATGCCCTGGTCGTCGTCGTGGTTCCAGAGAGCGTCGATCTTCGGCTCGGCCTGCAGCAGCTGGGCCGCCTCCCGCTGACCGGTGTCCACAGTGAATTCCGCCGCCCGACGGTTGGCCACCCGCAGACCGTGCTGGGCCAGGGTGTCGGCGAAGCCCTTCGACCGCTCCTGGGTCAGCTCCAGCGAGTCGATGCCGGCGATCTCGGTGATCACCGGGTTGCTGACCCCCTTGGCCTTGAGCTGCTCGGCGATGAAGGTGGCCGCGGAGACGCCCATACCGTAGTTGTCGCCCTTGATCTGCAACCGGTACGCCTTGGCGTCGGGGAAGGCCCGGTCCAGGTTGACCACCGGGATGCCGGCCTGCATCGCCTCCAGCCCGAACGAGTTGAGCTCCTTGCCGTCGTGCGGCAGCAGCACGATCACGTCGGGCCGCTGGGAGATCAGGGTGGACAGCGCCGCCCGCTGGGCCGCCGCGTCCGCACCCGCCTCGACGATGTTGAAGTTCACGTCGGAATACGCGGCGGCCTGCGCCTTCGCGTTGTTGGTGATCGCGGCGATCCAGCCGTGATCCGCGGCCGGTGCGGAGAAGCCGATGGTCACCTCCTGGCCGGGCTCGGCGTTGGCGTTGCCGTCGGCCGCCTTGGTCTGCGCCTCGGTCGGCGACTGCTCGTTGCTGGTACAACCGGCGAGCAGTACGCCGGCGCCGACGGCCGCCCCGCCGAAGAGCAGCCGGCGCCGCGACATGTCGCGACTGTGCTGGGTCATGACGACCTCCTGGTTATTCACTGGTAAGGATTTTGGGTGTACGAGGCCCGGCCACCGTCGATTGCGCGGGTGGCCCGGATGCAGTGGTGCTCAGCTCGTGGTGAGCCGGTTGCGACGGAAGAACTGCGAGAGGGTGCCGAACTGGATCTGCTGGATCAGGACGGCGGCGACGATGATGCCGCCCTTGACCATGTTCTGCGCCTCCGTGGAGAGGCCGTTGATGGCGAAGAGGTTGGTGATGGTGGCGAAGATGATCACGCCGAGCAGGGAGCCGATGATGGTGCCCCGCCCGCCGCTGAGCAGCGTGCCGCCGATGATCACGGCGGCGATCGCGTCCAGCTCGTAGAGGTTCGCCATCGCTGCCTGGGCCGAGGTGGCCTGGGCGGTGAGCATGATGGCGGCGATGCCGCAGCACAGGCCGGACAGCGCGTACAGCAACAGGGTGTGCAGCCGGACGTTGATGCCGGCCAGGCGGGCGGCTTCGGGGTTGCCGCCGACGGCGACGGTGCGCCGCCCGAACGTGGTGCGGTTCAGCAGCACCCAGCCCGCGGCCACCACGGCGGCCAGGATGTAGACCAGCAGCGGAATGCCGAGCAGATCGGTGCTGGCGATGCCGTTGATGGTGCTGTTCTGCGAGATCTGGGTCTGCTTCTGGGAGATCTCGGCGGCCAGTCCCCGAGCGGCGACGAGCATGGCCAGCGTCGCGATGAACGGCACCAGCCGCCCGTACGCGATGAGCGTCCCGTTGACCAGGCCGACCGCCAACCCGACGATGATCGCGGTGAAGATCATCCCGCCGGCGCCGAAGCTCTGGGTCGCCACCGTGGTGCACCAGACCCCGGCCAGCGCCACGATCGCCCCGACCGAGAGATCGATACCACCCCCGATGATCACGAAGGTCATCCCGACGGTGACCACGCCGACCACCGAGGCGAGCTTGAGGATGCTGAGCATGTTCGCCCACACCCAGTCCGGGTTGGAGTACAGGTCCCACCGGGTGGCCGCACCGATCACGAAGAGTGCCAGCAGCACCCCGATCAGGGCGAGGTTCCGCTTGGCGCCCTCACCGCCGTCGCCGTGCCACCAGGAGAGCCCGCCGGTGGGGCCCGCCGTGGCGTGTCCCGCCGCCTCGGTCTCGGCCGGGTCCACCGGTGGCGACTGCGCCGGCAGCTTAGTCGTGGGCGGACTATCGGTCATGCCGCTGCGCCTTCCATCAGGGACCCCGCCATCACGAGGTCGAGCACCGTGGGTTCGTCGAGTTCGTCGGCGGGGGCGGTCCGGACGACCCGCCCTTCCCGCATCACCAGCACCCGGTCGGCCAGACCGAGCACCTCGGGCACCTCGCTGGAGACCAGCAGCACTCCGACCCCCTGGGCCGCGAGCTGCCGGATCACCTGGTACAACTCGGCCCGGGCACCGACGTCCACCCCCCGGGTGGGCTCGTCGAGCAGCAGCAGCTTCGTGTCGCCGAGCAGCCAGCGACCGACCACCACCTTCTGCTGGTTGCCGCCGGAGAGCGTGCGTACCGCCCGGCGGACGTCGCGCGGGCGCATCTCCAGGCTCTCGGCGATCCGGTCGGCCTCCGTCCGCTCCCGACCCATGTCGGTGAACCCGAAGCGGGCGTAGCGAGCGAAGGTGGCGAGGGTGACGTTGCGGTAGATCGGCTCACCGAGCAGCAGCGCCTGACTCTTGCGCTCCTCGGGAGCCATGCCCATGCCGGCCTTGACCGCCGCGCCGACGCTGCCGGGTCGCAGTGCCCGGCCGGCCATCCGCACCGAACCGGTCTCGGCCGCCCGCGCTCCGTAGATCGTCTCCAGTAGTTCGGAGCGGCCCGAGCCGACCAGGCCCGCGATGCCGACGATCTCTCCCGCTCGGACGGTGAGTGACACGTCGACGAACTCGCCGTGGCGGGTCAACCCGTCGACCTGGAGCAGTTCGTCACCGACCACGGTGTCGGCGGGGCGGTCCGGGAAGACGTACTCGATGTCGCGGCCGGTCATCCGGGAAACCAGGTCGCTGGTCGGGGTCGCGCGGGCCGGCAGGTTCGCCGCCGTGGTCCGGCCGTCCTTGAGTACGGTCACCCGGTCGCCGATCTCGCGGATCTCCTCCAACCGGTGCGAGATGTAGATGACCGCGATGCCCTGGGCGGTGAGTTCGCGGATGATCCGGAAGAGGTTCTCCACCTCGTCGTGGGCGAGCACGGCGCTCGGCTCGTCCATGATGATCAGTCTGGCCTCGTGGGACAGCGCCCGGGCCATGCTGACCACCTGCTTGCCGGCCGCCGGCAGTGCCCGCACCATCCGGTTGGGTGGGATCTCGGCGTGACCGAGCCGGCCGAGGATCTGGCGCGTCCGATTGGCCATGTGGCGCCGGCGGATGAACCCGAGCCGACGGGGCTCGTGCCCCAGGAAGGCGTTCTCCGCCACCGACAGGTCGTCGACCAGGTCTAGTTCCTGGTAGATGGTGGCGATCCCGGCGCGCATCGCGGCCTGCGGATTGGCGAAGGTGACCCGCTCGCCGCGCCACTCGACCTGGCCCGAGTCCGGCCGGTGCACCCCGGCGAGAACCTTGATCAAGGTGGACTTGCCGGCACCGTTCTGCCCGAGCAGGCAGTGCACCTCGCCCGCGCGGACCTCCAGTTGCACGCCGTCCAGGGCGCGTACGCCCGGGAAGGTCTTGACCACGTCGGTCAGGCGCAGCACCACCTCGCCCTCGCCGGTGGTCGTCGCGACCGGCGTGCCGCCGGTCGAGCTTGCCACGTCGTGCTCGGTCATGCCGCCTCCCCGAAGGCCAGGTCGCTGGCGAGCACCGCGGCGCCGGCCACGCCGGCCCGCGGGCCGAGCTCGGAGAGCACCACCGGCAGGTTCCCGGTGGCCAGCGGCAGCGAGCGGCGGTACACGACACTGCGGATCTCGGCGAGCAGGATGTGTCCGAGTTGGGCGAGTCCACCGCCGATCACGATCATCGAAGGGTTGGTGAAGCTGACCAGCCCGGCGAGCACTCCGCCGACCCGACGTCCCCCCTCGCGGATGAGCTGGATGCAGGTCACGTCCCCTTCGAGCGCGCCGGCGGCGACATCGAGAGCGCTGACCGAACCGTTCGCGTCCAACCGTTCGGCCAGAGCGGGTGAGGTGCCGGCCCTGGCCGCGGCGGTGGCGTCCTTGGCCAGGGCCGCTCCGCTGAAGAGCGCCTCCAGGCAGCCGGCGTTGCCACAGGAGCAGATCGGCCCCTGCTGATCGACCTGGATGTGGCCGATGTCGCCGGCACACCCGTCGGTGCCCCGGTAGACGTCGCCGCTGAGGTATATCCCGCAGCCGATGCCGGTGCCGATCTTGACGAAGAGGAAGTCGTCGACCGAGTGGGCCACCCCGCCGTGCCGCTCGCCGATGGCCATGATGTTCACGTCGTTGTCGACCACCGCCGGGCATCCGTGCTCGCGGGTGAGCAGCTCCCGGACGGGGAAGCGATCCCAGCCGGGCATGATCGGCGGTGAGACCGGTACTCCGTCGCGGAAGCTGACCGGGCCGGGCACCCCGACGCCGACCGCGTCGAGTCGCTCGTAGACCCCGTCGACCTGGGCCTTGTGCAGCAGCTCGTTGACGCGCTGGAGGATCACCTTCGGGCCGGACCGGATGTCGGCCGTCTCCGCGTACGCCGCCACCGGCTCCAGCCGGCCGTTGACGACCTCCACGTCGATCGAGCTGGCGCCCAGGTCGACGGCCGCGAAACGCAGTTCGGGGCTCAGTTCGACAAGCGTCGACCGCCGCCCGCCCCGGGAGGCCGCCTTGCCCGCCTCCGCCACATAGCCGAGGGCGACCAACCGTTCCAGTTCGGCGAGCAGCCGGGGCCGGGGCATCTCCAGGCGGTCGGCGAGTTCGGCCCGCGACAGCGCTCCCTCGTCGCGTAACAACCGCAACAACCGGACGTGCAGGGGGTCGGCGTTGGGCACGGGCTCACCTCTCCCACCGGGGGCGTTCACATCGACGAAATGCCGACGTGTGGTGCCCGACACAGTAGGAGGCTTCAGTGCGCCCTGTCCAGACCTTAGAACCAATCTGTGCCCAACTTTTGCTGGATCTAGCAAAAGCTACCGTCCCGGCTGGCACCGGTCAGGGACTACAACGACCCTCAGCCGGCACGCTCGCCACCACCCTTCGAGCGCAGCTTGCGGTCGTCGCGCAACTCGACGTAGGGCTCCCGATCGACCGGCCGGAGGCCGCCATTGATCGCCCGCGCACGCGCCAGCTCGGCGTCGAGTTCCGCACCGAGCAGAATCGCGATGTTGCTCAGCCAGAGCCAGACCAGGAAGATGATCACCCCGGCGAGCGCCCCGTAGGTCTTGTTGTACGAGCCGAAGTTGCCGACGTAGAAGGCGAACAGACCGGAGACCAGCAGCCAGATCAGCACCGCCAGCACCCCACCGGGGCTCACCCAGCGGAAGCCGCCCTGGCGCGCGTTCGGCGACGCCCAGAAGAGGATGGCGAACATCAGGCTGACCAGGACCAGCAGCACCGGCCACTTGGCGATGTCCCACACCGCCACGGCCGTGCCTCCCACCCCCAGCGCCGCGCCGACCTCCTCGGCGAAGCGGCCGGTGAAGACCACGATCACCGCGCTGGCCAGCAGCATCACGCCGATCACCGCGGTCACCCCTACCCGGATCGGCAGGGTCTTCCAGATCGGTCGGCCCTCCGGCACGTCGTAGATCGCGTTGGAGGCGCGCATGAAAGCGGCGACGTAGCCGGAGGCGGACCAGAAGGCGGCGAGCAGACCGATGATCGCGGCGATACCGGCCAACCCGCCGCTCCGATGCGCCTGTTCGATCGCGGCGTCGAGGATCTCGCGGATGTTCTGCTCGGGCACCGATTCCGCGACGGTGTCGCGTACCGTCCGGGTGGCCGCCGGGCCCAGCAGGCCCAGCAGCGAGACCAGCACCAGCAGGCCCGGGAAGATGGAGAGCACGCCATAGTAGGTGAGTGCCGCGGCCCGGTCGGTCAGGCCGTCGTCGCCGAATTCGCGCACCGTCCGGCGCGCCGCCGCCAACCACTCGCCGCGCGACAACCGGCCCGGATGCGCCGGCGCGTCACTCACCTGCTGCCCTACCGGCACCTCGTCGCGGTCGGCACCCGCCTCGCTCCGCCGCCCCTCGCGGTCGCCCGGCCGCTGGGCATCGGCGCGACCGGTGCCCGACTCGTTCCGCCGCTCCTCGGAGACGCGGTCCCGCCGCTCCGCACGGTCGCGGTCGACACCCGCCTCGTGCCGCCGCCCCTCGGGTGCGGGGTCGGCACCCGGGCCACGCCGGTCTGGACGGGAAGACTCCTCGGAGGCCATCGCCTCTCCCCTCGGCTCCGCTCACGGTGATCGTTGAGGTCACATGCCCAGCGACCGACGTGAAGTAACCCAGACAGTCGCGCCAGCCGACCCGGCTTCGCGTCGGCAGCCATCGGACGGTCGGCGACGCGGGCCGCCTCGGACGACCCCGAAGCCGCCCGGCGGGGCGTGAAACAGTCGACGCAGGCCCGGTCTCCTATGTACGGGAAATGCGCCAACGTGGCTTCCCACCGACGGGAGCGGGGCAAATGCGATCACTACGCGAATGGTCTGGCAGTGCCCGCCAGGGACCGACCAACAGGCTGGCCATTCACGCCGGTCGTACCGCATCGGTTTTCCGGTCGGTGCCGACCACCCGGCGACCCAGGCGGTTCGGTACGACACCTAACGTAGTCATGGATACGGAGAGTAGCCATCCGAGTCAATTTCTCTGCCGACCGACACGGTCGCGAGATGTCTGCTAACTCGACAATGCGGACAGTTCGCGCCACCCCGCCCGGCGACCTGGAACCTCTTATCGGCACGTCCGGGTCAATCATGAATGCGATTCTTAAATTCCCCTGTTACATGGGACGCGAAAGAATGTAAAGTCACGCAGCGAAGCGATGTTCGACTATGTCCCCCAACGTGGGGTCAATTCGCGTATCGTCCCCCCTCGTGTCGGCTATCCGATTCATCGAAGATTCCGGACCTGAGCGTCGCGGCGGACATAGCCGAGTCGCGGAGGCGGAGGCACCCGCCGTCGGGTCCGATCCCGTTCAGATCGATCCGACCGACCTCGCCGGGCGGTTCGAGGACGAGAAGCCGGGCCGGGTGCTGACCGGACCGGTCGCCCTCGCGCTGACCGCAGCCACCCTGGCGATCAGCCTGCTGGCCCTCTGGCAGGTGTTCCGGCCGCTGGCACAGGGCAGCAAGTACTACCTGATCTTCTTCCTGGCCGGCGTACTCCCGCTGGTCTTTCTCGCCTATCCGGCCGACCTGCGACTGCCGCGCCGCCTGCGGGCGCGCGCAGGTAGGGAACCGTCAGCGTCGGCATCCCGCCCGACCAGGCCCGCCCGGTCCGGGCCCAGCCGCGTCGACTGGCTGCTCGCCGCCGCGGCGCTGGCCGGCTGCCTGTACCCGGTGCTGCCGATCGCCCTGGCCGGCGGTGGTGGCGGCTACGACGCCTTCCTCGACCGGCAGGGGCTGCTGGTCGGGATGGACGTGGCGATGGGCACCGTCCTGCTGCTCCTGCTGCTGGAGGGCTGCCGACGCACCACCGGCTGGATCCTGCCCGCCGTCTGTCTGGTCTTCCTCGGCTACGGCTACTACGGCGGGCTGCTGCCGCAGACCTGGGCGGTGGCGCACGCCGGGCTGGACTTCGGACAGTTGGTCGACGCCTTCTACAACTCCGACAGCGGCTTCTACGGCACCCCGCTGGACGTGGCCGCCACGTACATCGTGCTGTTCACCATCTACGGGGCGGTGCTCGACCTCTCCGGCGCCGGCCGGTTCTTCGTGAACCTGTCCGCCGCGGCGTTCCGGCGCTCGCGCACCGCCGCCGGCCGTACGGCGGTGGCCTCCGGGTTCCTGCTCGGCACCGTCTCCGGCTCCGGGGCTGCCACCACCGTCAGCATCGGCGCGGTCACCTGGCCGATCCTGCGTCGCGCCGGGTATCCGGCGGAGCGGGCCGGCGGGATGCTCGCCGCCGCCGGGGTGGGCGCCATCTTGTCCCCACCGACGCTCGGCGCGGCAGCTTTCATCATCGCCGAGTACCTCGGCGTGTCCTACCTCCAGGTACTCGGCTGGGCGGTGGTGCCGACCGTCCTCTACTACCTCGGCATCGTGCTCTCGGTGGAGATCGACGCGCGCCGCTCCGGGGTACGGCCCGCGGCTCTCGCGGCCGGTTCCGCCTGGCGGCTGCTGGCCCGGTCCGGGTATCACTTCGCCTCCCTCTTCGCCATCGTCGGGTTGCTCGCCGTCGGGCTGTCGGCAACCCGGGCCGTGGTGCTGGCCACCGTCCTCGCGATCGCCCTGTCCTTCCTGGACCGGGCGGACCGGCTCAGCCCGGCCCGGCTGGTCGCCGCGCTCTCCAACGGCGTACGCGGAGTTCTCGCGGTCACCGTCGTCTGCGCGGCGGCCGGCGTCATCACCGCCACCACCACCAAGACCGGTCTCGGTCCGCAGGCCGCCGCGCTCCTGGTCGGCGCCGCGAGTGCGGTCAGCTCCGAGCCGGCCGTGGTGCTCGCGCTGACCGCGCTGCTCGCCGCCGTCGCGCTCAGCCTGCTCGGCCTGGCGGTCCCGGTGACCGCGTCGTTCGTGATCGGCTGGGTGATCATCGGGCCGGCCCTGCTGGACCTCGGGGTCAGCGCTCCCGCCGCCGCCATGTTCGTCTTCTACTTCGCGGTGCTGTCCGAGGTGTCGCCACCGACCGCGCTCGCCGCCGTCGCCGCCGCCGCGGTCACCGGCGGACGGCTGGTGCCGACCATGTGGCACACCCTGCGGTACGCGCTGCCGGCGTACCTGATTCCGCTGGCATTCGTGATCACCCCGACCGGGCTCGGCCTGCTCGGCATCGGCGGGCCCCGGCGCATCCTCGTCGCAGCCGTCGTCACGGCCCTCGGTGTCGCGGTGCTGGCAGTCGCGGCGGGCGGCTGGCTGCCCGGTGTCGGCCCGGCGGGCGCGGCGGAACGCGTCATCGGCGGGGCCGCCGGCCTGACGCTGCTCTGGCTGCAACCCGTGCCCGTCGCGATCGGTGCCGTGCTGGCCGGCGTCATGGCGGTGGGCGTGTTCATACGACGCGGATCCGCCGGTCCCTCCGGCGGAACGCGAGCCGGATCACCGGCATGACCCAGGAAGGAGTCACTGTGGGACGGATCAACGCGCGGCTCGTGGCCGGGGTGGGAGCCCTCACCCTCGTCGCCGCCGGCGCCGCCGGTTGCGGAGGCCGCCAGGACGCCGCGGCCACGGACGACACCGCTAGCGCCGTCACCTGTGAGGTGGCCGAGAACACCCGGGTGGGCATCGCCACCGGCAACGCCACCGGCGTCTACTACGTGGTCGGAAACGCCCTGGCCGGGCAGCTCTCGGACAGCACCGGCGGCCGGTTGACCGGCACCGCAGCCGAGACCGGAGCCTCGGTCCAGAACATCGAACAGCTCGTCGGTGGCCAGTACGACGTGGCCTTCTCGCTGTTCGACACGGCCGTCAACGCGGTGGAGGGCAAGGACAGCTTCAGCGCACCGCAGCCGGTCGAGGCGCTGGCCCGCATCTACGACAACTACACCCAGGTGGTCGTCCGGGCCGACTCGGGGATCAACTCGGTGGCCGACATGCGCGGCAAGAAGATCTCGACGGGCTCCCCCAAGTCCGGCACCGAGGTCATCGCGAACCGGCTGCTGGAGGCCGCCGGCCTGAACCCGGCCGCGGACGTGCAGGCCCAGCGGCTCGATCTCACCAAGACCGTGGAGGGAGTCAAGGACGGCACCGTCGACGGCTTCTTCTGGTCCGGCGGCCTGCCCACCGGCGGCCTGACCGACCTGTTCACCACCGCCGGCGACAAGGTCAAATTCATCGACATCACGCCGCTGCTGCCTAAGATGAGCGATCTGAACCCCGCGTACCAGGCCGGCACGATCGGCAAGGACGTGTACTCCACAGTGGCGGACACCCCGACCATCGTGGTCCCGAACGTGCTGCTCGTCCGCAACGACCTCGACGCCAACGTAGCCTGCGCCATCACCCGGACCGTGTTCGAGAAGAGGGACGCGCTGGCCCAGGCCAATCCCGCTGCCAAGGGCATCGCCCTGGACACCGCCCGCAAGACCGACCCGGTCGGTCTGCACCGGGGCGCGGCCAAGGCGTTGCAGGACCTCGGCGCGAGCTGACCGACGGCGGCCGGGCCGGAGTTCTGACACCCGGCCCGGCCGCCCCGACCTCGGGAGACCCCCGTGCCGCTGTCCTCGCTGGCCCGCGTACGCCGGCACAGCCGACCGTCCGGCCACACCGGCCGACTCTGGTCGGTGCGTACCCAACTGCTCGCACCGATCCTGATCGCCACCGCCGGCCTGCTCGTGCTGGGGGCCATCCAGACCGGTGACGCCCTGGCCGCCTCCACCGACGCCGAACGGGCCCGGGTGCTGGCCGGCACCGCCACCGCCACCGTCTCGCTGGTGCACGAGCTGGAGCGGGAACTCGGCGAGACGGCGGCGCTCCGCCAGCGCGGCGGGACCTCCGGCCGCCAGTTGGTCGACGCCCAACGGCGTCGGGTCGACGAGGCCAGCGAGCGCTACCGCACCGCCAGCTCCGACGCCCGCCGCACCGCGCCGGACCTCGGCCACGACCTCGACGGCGTGACCGAACACCTCGACCAGCTCGACGAGGCCCGGATAGCCGCGCTCACCACCGACAATGCCGACGGGATGTACGTGGCACTTGTGGAGTCGCTGCTCGCTGTCGCCGACGCGCTTCCCGCCCAGCTACGCGACCCCGAACTGGCCAACCGCGCCCGTGAGGTGGCCGCCGTCGCGGCCCAGGAACACCTGGCGTCGCTGGAACGTGACCTGCTCCGGGCCATCTTCGTCCGAGGTGAGCTGGTCGAGGGCGAACTCGCCCGGCTGGGCCGGCTGCGCGGCGCGCAGGAGCAGCGGCAGGCCGAGTTCTCCCGGATCGCCGGGGAACGCGCCACCGACGCGTACACCCGTCTGATCGCCGGCGGCGACGTCTCCACCGCCCGGCGGATGCGCGACAGCGCATTGAACGCCGACGCCGAGCCGACCGCGCTGCCCGCCGACGGAGACGCCTGGTACGTCGCCCAGAGCGGTGCCATCCGCCGGTTCAACCTGCTCGGCCGGGAGCTTTCCGACGAGCTGGACCAGCGCGCCGCCGAGTTGGCGACGGACGCCCGGCAACGGGCATTGGTCACCGGCGGCGCCAGCGCCGGTCTGGCGCTGGTCTCGCTGACCAGCGCCGCGTTGCTGGCGGTACGCACCAGCCGCCGGCTGCGCCGGTTGCGGGTGGCGGCGCTGACCATGGCACATCGGGAACTGCCCGAGCGGATCACCGCCATCGCCGCCGGCGACAGTGGCCCGACGGAGGGCGCCGCCTCGCAACTCACGGCGGGAATCAGCCGTGGACGCGACGAGATCGCGCAGGTGGCCGAAGCGTTCGACACCGTCAACCGGGCCGCACTGCGGCTCGCCGGTACGCAGGCCGAGCTGCGGATGGACGTGACCCGGATGGTCGAGGCGCTGGCCCGTCGGATCCGTACGCTGATCACCCGGCAGCTGCGGCTGCTCGACGAGTTCGAGCAGGAGGAGACGGATCCGGACGCGTTGGCCCGCCTCTTCGCCCTCGACCATCTCGCCGCCCGGATGCGGCGCAACGGGGAGAACCTGCTGGTCCTGGCCGGCGGCGAGCCCGGACGTTCGCAGGACGGGCCGCATCTGGTGGCCGACGTCGTACGCGGTGCCGCCTCCGAGATCGAGGAGTACGCCCGGGTCGAGATCGACGTGCCCACCACCGGTGTGCACGGGTCGGCGGTCGGCAACCTGGTGCACCTGCTGGCCGAGCTGCTGGAGAACGCCACCTCGTACTCCCCGCCGCACACCCCGGTGCAGGTGGACGGTCGACGCACCGTCGACGGGCTGACCCTGCGCGTACACGACCAGGGCATCGGCATCGGCGAGAACCGGCTGGCCGAGATCAACGAGAGGCTGCGCGCCCCGGCCGCGTTGTCCAGCGCGGCGGCCGGCAGCATGGGCCTGCACGTGGTGGCGCACCTGGCCGCCCGGCACGGCATTCAGGTGCGGCTGCACAGCGCCGGTGCCGGGACGGTCGCCCAGGTGGACGTACCGGAGTCGCTGCTGACCCGGATGGAGCAGCTCACCGGCCGTCCCAACGCCGTCGGGAGGCCGGCGCCCCCGGCCGTGGACGCCTGGTTCCGGCAGCGGGGCGCTCCGGCGGCGGTGGGTGCCGCAGCAGACCGGTTCGACGTGCACCGCGCCCCGACGATGACGCTGCCGGTGGTGGGCAACGGCGCAGCGGCCTGGTCACCCGACCAGCCCGGTCAACCGCACTACCGACCGCCCGCACAGCCCGTCGGCGTCACGCCGGACGGGCCGCCCGCGTCGGCCAACGGCGCGCCGGCCTGGCGACCCGGCGTCCGTCCCGAGGAAGCCACCGCGGCCGGCCTGCCCCGGCGGGTACGCGGCGGCGACCTTCAGTCCGAACTGCACGACGTGCCGCCGCCGCAGGCCGCGCCGGACCTGCTCGACCCCGAGGTGGTACGGGCCCGGCTGTCCGCTCTCTCCGCCGGGGTGGCCCACGCGATGCGACGTAACCAGCAGACGAACGGGAGAACCTAGATGATGCCCAACGGCAGCCCCGGCCTCGACTGGCTCCTGGCGAACTTCGCCGAGCAGGTACCGGACGTGTCGCACGCCCTCGCCGTCTCCGGGGATGGGCTGCGGCTGGCGGCCTCTCCGCACCTCTCGACCGACCAGGCGGACCAGCTCGCCGCCGTGATCAGCGGCCTGGCCAGCCTGACCGTCGGCGCCGCCCGGCTGATGTCCGCCGGCCGGGTCCGACAGCAGATCGTGGACATGGACGGCGGCGTGCTGCTGGTGATGGCGGTCGGTGACCGCGCCCTGCTCGGCGTGCTGGCCGCCGCCGGATGCGACCTGGGCCAGATCGGGTACGAAACGGCGACGCTGGTCCAGCGGGTCGCCGAGGCGCTCGAACCGGCGGCCCGGACCTGGGCGGACCACCCCGGCGGGGTGCCGGCATGAACGGACCGCAGGTGTCGCCGGATCGCACCACGGTCACCGACACGACCCGGCCCGCCGGGCGGACCGACGCGGGCGGGCGGGGTCGTGCAGCCGCTCGACGTCCTCCCGCCCGGGGACGGCGGCACGGCCTGCTTGGCAGTGGCCGGTGCCGGCGATTGGTGGCGGCGCTGCTGGCGGTCGCGCTTCTCAGCGCCTGCGGTGCCGAGCGCGCCCCGGAGGCTCGGCCCTGGCACGACGGGCGCATCTTCCTCGCCACCGGCAACACCACAGGGGTCTACTACCAGCTCGGCGGCGGCTACGCCGATGTGATCAGCCGCCACCTGCCCGGCTACGAGGCCCGGGCGGAACCGACAGGCGCCTCCGTCGAGAACATCACCCGGCTGGTCGACGGCGACATGGAGATCGCTTTCAGCCTCGCCGACACGGCGGCGGACGCCACCGCCGGCCGTGGCGCCTTCGAGGGGCGTCCGCAGCCGGTCCGGGCGCTGGCCCGGGTCTACAGCAACTACACCCACGTGATCGTCCGCGCCGACGCGCAGATCGCCAACCTCGCGGGACTGCGCGGTAAACGGGTCTCCACCGGCTCACCGAAGTCCGGCACCGACGTCATCGCCGGTCGGCTGCTCACCGCCGCCGGGCTGGACCCGGAGCGGGACGTACGCCGAGCCCGGGTCTCGCTGCCGGAGACGGTGGCCCGGATGCGCGGCGGCACGCTCGACGCCATGTTCTTCTCCGGCGGGCTACCCACGCCGGGCATCGCCGACCTGCTCACCAACGCCCCGGACCGGTTCCGGCTGCTGCCGGTCGCCGACCTGATCGAGCCGCTGAGCGCCACGCACGGCTCGGTCTACACCACTGCCGAACTGCCCCGCGACACCTACGACACCCCCTCGGGCACCCCCACCGTGACGGTCCCGAACGTGATCCTGGTCAGCGCGGAGATGCCCGACGATCTGGCGTACGACCTGACCCGCCTGCTCTTCACCTACCAGGCCGACCTGTCCGTGGCGCACCCCGAGGCACGCAACTTCGACCGTGAATCCGCCGCCACCACCGACCCCATCCCCCTGCACCCCGGCGCCGCCCGCTACTACCAGGGCGGCTGACCACCCGCTACAGAGCCCTCCCCGCACCCCCGCTCCCACACCACCTTTCCCCTCCCCTTCCCCCTTCCCCTTCCCCGCTTCCCCGCTTCCCGCTCCCCGCTCCCCGCTCCCCGCTCCCCGCTCCTGAGATCTTGGACAGTTCCCGTTACGCGCTAACGGGAACTGTCCAAGTCACCCGGTCTTTCGGGACGCCTCGCAGGCGTGAAAATGGTGGGTAGGTCGCCCGCCGACGTCGTGAGATCTTGGCCTGTTTGAGGCCGTGTCCAAGTCTGACGCCGGGGCCCGGACCTGAAGGGTCACGCACTGTTGCTTCGAGCACGCCGGTCAGATTTTCGGTTCCCGACCGAGGCCCCCGGGCGACCGCCTTTCATATCGATTGCGCGGTGAGTGAGGGGGTGTGGGTGAGGATGCGTGGAGTGCCCGAGGAGATTGCGGACGCGGAGTCTGAGCAGGTCCTGGCGCGGGTGTGCGCGGTCGACGTGGCCAAGGAGTCGGGGATGGTGTGCACCCGCGGGTCTGGTCCGAGCGGGCGGCGTGTCAGCCGGGTGTGGCAGGTGGCGGCGACCACGAAGGCGGTCAGTGACCTTGCGGGGAATCTGGTGGCGGCGGGGGTGGAGAAGGTCACTGTGGAGAGCACGTCGGACTACTGGCGGATCTGGTTTTACCTGTTCGAAGCTGCCGGGTTTGATGTGCAACTGGTCAACGCCCGTGACGTCAAGAACGTGCCCGGGCGGGCGAAGACCGACAAGCTGGACGCGGTGTGGTTGGCCAAACTCACCGAGAAGGGCCTGTTACGGCCGTCGTTCGTGCCCCCGGCGCCGGTGCGGGTGTTACGCGATTACACCCGGATGCGGGTGGATCTGGTCCGGGACCGCACCCGTTACTGGTCGAGGTTGGAGAAACTCCTCGAAGATGCCCTGATCAAGGTCTCGTCGGTGGCGTCGACCCTGAAGACGGTCTCGACGCGGGACATGGTCGAGGCGTTGATCGCCGGCCAACGTGATCCGCAGGCCCTCGCCGGCCTGGCCCGTGGCCGGATGCGCGGCAAACACACCGCCCTGATCGAGGCACTCACCGGCCGGTTCGACGCCCATCACGGTGAGCTGGCCCGGATCCTGCTCGACCAGATCGACCGCCTCGACGCCGAGATCGCGAAGCTCACCACACGGATCGGGCAGTTGCTCGACGACATCGATCCACCCTCCCCCGACGGGGACATCCCGCGGCCAGACGCCCGCACACGGCTGGCCGAGATCCCGGGAATCAGCACCGAGTCCGCACAACTGATCATCGCCGAGATCGGCCTGGACATGACACGGTTCCCCACCGCCGGACACCTGGTGTCCTGGGCGAAACTATGCCCACGCACCATCCAGTCCGGCACCACCCACACCCCGGGCAAGACCGGCAAAGGCAACCCCTACCTCAAAGGCGCACTCGGTATCGCCGCCGCCAGCGCCGCCCGCGGCAAGACAACGTTCCTGTCCGAACGCTACCGACGCGTGGTCAAACGCCGAGGCAAAGGCAAAGCCCTCGTCGCCGTCGCCCGATCCATACTCGTGACCATCTGGCACCTGCTGGCCAACCCCACCACCCGTTTCCACGACCTCGGCGCGGACTACCACGACCGCCGCGTCAACACCACCCGCAAGATCAACAGCCTGATCCGGCAACTCGAAGCCCTCGGCCACACCATCACCCTGCAACCAACCACCTGACCCACACCCACCCCAACCCCAGCCAATCGACACAAGGCCAGTCCCGCACGCCCCAAACCCGCCGCGGTACAGGTCATTTACCGGTCAGATTGACCAGTTAGGACGGTCACCGCAGGCCGTCCGGGCCGCGGGGGCGGGGACGCCGGGGCGGGGGCGGGGGCGGGAAGGGACCACGGCGCCCCCTCCACCTCGTCGGAGGCTTCATGCGAATCAGGTCCTGGCGATGCCGGCCCCCGGCGCAACCCGCGCCGCTCCCCCAACGCAAGCGGAACACCAGGCGCCTGCCACCGGCCCTTTGGCAGCAGCTGACCAGCCAGACCATGTCGGCACTCCTGATGCTCGACACGCCGACCAGAGGGCACCTGGAGTGCCACAATCTTCGCTGCCCGCGCCGTCCCACCGGCCACGATTCGAAGGAGGCGGCGGCGGAAAAGTGAGCTACTCGTAGAGCAGGCGGCTCATCCGGCGGGAGGCGACCAGCAGGCCGGCTGCCAGGACCGCGAGCAGGTAGAACACGTCGATTGTCCAGCTCCAGCCACCTGTGTCGGCGGTCAGCCCACGGATCAGATGCACCGCCCGGTAGAGCGGAGTCACCTCCACCAGCCAGCGCAGCACCGTCGGATACGCCTCGGCGGGCACAAAGGTGCCGGAGAACAGGAACAGCACGAACTGCCCCGAGCTCATCAGGTCGAAATCCTGCCAGCTGCGCATGAACGTGGAGATGGCCATGCCGAGGGCGCCGAACGTGAAGCCGACCAGCACCGCCGCCGGGAACGCGGCGAGCGCGCTAACGGGCGTCGTCAGGTCCATCACCACCATCACCACGAGGAACGCGGCCGAGTACGCGCTGCCCCGCAGCATCGCCCAGGCCAGTTCGCCGAGGGCGATCTCGAACGGCTGCACCGGGGTGGCGATCACCCCGTCGTACAGCTTCATGTACTTCATCTTTCCGAAGAAGTTGAAGGTGGTCTCCGCCAGCGCGCCGGTCATCGCGGACGAGGCGAGCATGGCCGGGGCGACGAAGGCGGCGTACGAGACGACAGTGCCGCCGGGCAGCGTCAGGTCGCCGATCAGTGCCCCCACCCCGACGCCTATGGACAGCAGGTAGAGCAGTGGCTCGACGAAGCCGGAGACGAGCAGCAGCCAGTAGACGGACTTCAGGGCGGCGACGTTCCGTTCGGTGACCGACGCGGATCGCCGCGACGCGGCCGAGACGTCGACCAGCCGGGGCAGCACCAGACTGACCATGACCCCTCCTAGACGACGAGCCGGCGGGTGAAGACGCGGCGGGCGAGCAACCATCCTCCGGCCGCCCAGGCCGCCAGGTAGCACAGGTGGCCGGCGACCGACCACTGCGGGGCGACGCCGAGCACCGCCGCCCGGCACAGGTCCACGGCGTGCCAGAGCGGCGTGAGGTACGCGAGCCAGCGCAGCACCAGCGGCAGCGACTCGACCGGGAAGAACACCCCGGCGAACAGGGTCATCGGAATCACCGCGAAGCGGAACAGCATGGCGAGCCAACTGTCCGAGTCGACCGACGCCGCGTACGCGAAGGTGGGTGCGGCGACGGCCAGCGCGAGCAGTGCCGCCACCGGCACCGCCAGCACCGCCCACGGCGAGCGCAGCGCCCCCAGCACGCTGGTGACCAGGAGAAACGCGAGGACGGAGGTCAGCACCCGGAACAGCACGAACGCGAGGTGGCCGGCGAGGATGTCGGCCACCCGCAACGGCGACGAGCGCTGCCCGAGGTAAATCTTGCTCCACTGGAGGTTGCCGAACACCGGCCACGTCGACTCGCCGATCGCCACCTGCAACGCCGTCGAGGCGAGCAGCCCGCCGACGACCCATTCCAGGTAGGAGACGCCACCCACGCCCTGGTCGATGTACGCCCCGACGCCCACCCCGAACCCGAGCACGGTGAGCGTGGGCAGCAGGAAGGACGAGAAGGCGCCGGCCCGCCAGATACGCCGGTAACCCACCAGGCGGTATTCGAGCACCCGCAGCGCCGGCACCCGCGGCAGGGCGGGTCGGTCCCGGGTGAGTTGTGCCGTCACGGCGGCCCCTTCCAGCAGGTCCTGGCTCAGTCGACGAGGGTTCGGCCGGTGAGGTGCAGGAATACGTCCTCCAGGCTGCTGCGTCGGACCAGGACGTTTGTCGGGTGCAGACCGAGCGCGGCCACCTCGGCCACCGCCGCGTCACCGTCGGGCACGTAGACCAGGACCCGGTCGGGCAGCACCTCGACGCGTTCTCCCAGCGCGTCCAGCTTGCCGGCGAACGTCTCCTGCGACTCGGCGGCGAACCGCAGCTCGACCACTTCGCGGGTGGCATGCTGCTCGATGAGCGCGCGCGGCGACCCCTCGGCGACGATCTGGCCGCCGTCCATCACCACCAACCGGTCACAGAGCTGCTCGGCCTCGTCCATGTAGTGCGTGGTGAGCACCAGCGTGACGCCCTGCTGCTTGAGCCGGAACAGCCGCTCCCAGACCAGGTGCCGGGCCTGCGGGTCGAGGCCGGTGGTCGGCTCGTCGAGGAGCACGATGTCCGGCTCGTTGACAAGCGCGCGGGCGATGGTGAGCCGACGCTTCATGCCACCGGAGAGCGGCTCGACCTTGCTGTCCGCCCGGTCACCGAGCTGCACGAAATCCAGCAACTCGGTGGCCCGTGCTCGGGCCACCCGGCGTGAGATGCCGAAGTAGCGGGCGTACGTCGTCAGGTTTTCCCGGACGGTCAGCTCGGGGTCGAGATTGTCCAGCTGTGGACAGACGCCGAGCCGGGCCCGGATGGCCGGCCCGTCCCGCACCGGATCCATGCCCAGGATGCGCAGCTGCCCGCTGCTGGGCGGCGAGGTGCAGCCGACCATCCGCATGGTGGACGACTTGCCGGCACCGTTGGGGCCCAGGAAGCCGAACGCCTCACCGGCACGGACCTCCACGTCGATGCCGTCGACGGCAGTGAAGTCGCCAAACCGCTTCACCAGCCCCCGTGCCTGAATCAATGGTCGCCCCGTGATCACCCCCCGCACCCTAGACACCCGCTCCGACACTTCCCACCGCATTAACGCGCCGATCATGGAGTTGTGGCACCGAGCAAGCCGGACATTTGCCACTTTTCCGGTGCCACAAGTGCATGATCGCGGGGGCAGGGGGACGTCAGAGGTCGGCGGGGGTGGTGGCGGTGCGGGCGGACGCGACGAGGCGGTCGGTTTCGGTCAGGACGTCGGGGGCGTCGGTGGGGGTGCCGGGGTCGTAGTGGACCATCCAGGTCAGACCGTCGCTGCCGGGCACCCGGCGACCGACGACGCGGCCGGATCCGCCGGGCAGGGCGTGGTGCTGGGTGTACGCGACCGAGCGGGTCACCCGGGTGCGTACCTGGTGCGGCAGGTCACCCGGATCGAGCAGCAGGTACCGCTCGGCCGGCCGCTCGGCGACCACCAGGTAGCCGTCCCGCTCGGCGACCCGCTCGCCCGGGGTCACGGTCAGCTCCCGGCCGGACCAGACGGCCTTGACGATGTCGTGCCAACCGATCCGGTGCCCCCGGCCGGGCAGCCAGAGCCCAAGGTTGGTGGCGACCACCACCCCGTCGCCCTCACCGTTGCCGGCGGCGGCCCAGGCCAGCACCCGTTCGTCGCGCTCCAGTGGTGGCCGGTCGGCCGGTGGCAGCTTGGGCCGGCGGCGGAACAGTGGCATCCCTACAACCCTCCCGCCGCCTGCTCGCGCAGGGCACGGGCGTGCTGCTCCAACGAGAGCAGCTCACCGAAGGCGGCGAAGTACTCGTCCTTGTTGTTTACCGGATTGATCCGCTGGATCCGGGACTTCAGCTCCCGAATCCGGGCGGTGACCGACCCCCACTGCAACCGGGCCATGGTGATCGAGACGTAGCGGGGATCCGGCTCGCCGTCGATCCGCAGCGGTTCCACAGCCAGCTCACCGACCAGAGCCTGGGCGGCGAGATCGTCGCAGGCGTCGCGTACCGCTTCGATCCACACCGCGCCACCGGCCGCCGACGCGACGCCGCCGGCCGCGGCGACCGCGGCCCGGACGGCCACGTGCACCGGATGCCGGTAGTCGGTCGCCTCGACCGCGTCGAACATCGGACCGGCCAGCACCGGCTCCTGGAGGGCCAGCTTCAACGCCTCCCGCTCCACCATCGACTGCGGGCTGTCCACGCTCGGCTCGACCCGGGCGGTTCGGGCGGTTGGGCCGTCCGCCGGTCGTCCCGAGGCAGCGGTCAGCACCGCCCGCTGCACCGGTTCGATCTCCATGCCGAGGTCACCGGCGAGCTTGCGGACGTACTCCGGACGCTTCTCCCGGTCCTTGAGCTTGGCCACCAGGGGCGCGGCACGCCGCATCGCCTCGACCCGACCGTCGACGGTGTCCAGGTCGTACCGGCTGATCACGTGGCGCAGCGCGAAGTCGACAAGTGGCTCGCGGCGGGCGACCAGGTCACGCACGGCCAGGTCGCCCTTTGCCAGCCGCAGCTCGCACGGGTCCATGTTGTCGGGACTGACCGCGATGAAGGTACGCCCGACGAAACGCTGGTCGTCGTCGAAGGCGCGCAGCGCGGCCTTCTGCCCGGCCGCGTCCCCGTCGAAAGTGAAGATGATCTCGCCAGCGACGGCGTCGGTGTCCAGCAGCAGCCGACGCAGTACGCCGATGTGGTCGGCGCCGAAGGCGGTGCCGCAGGTCGCCACGGCGGTCGGTACGCCGGCCAGGTGACAGGCCATCACGTCGGTGTAGCCCTCGACCACCACCACCCGGCCCTGCTTGGCGATCTCCCGTTTGGCCTGGTCGATGCCGTAGAGCACGTGGGACTTCTTGTAGATCGGCGTCTCGGGGGTGTTCAGGTACTTCGGGCCGTCGTCGTCGGCGAAGAGCTTGCGCGCGCCGAAGCCGATCACGTCGCCGGTCAGGTCCCGGATCGGCCAGAGCAGCCGGCGGCGGAACCGGTCGATCAGGCTGCCCGAGCGGGCCGGGCGGGACAGCCCGGCGGTGACCAGCTCGTCGTGGCTGAAGCCACGCTGACGCAGATGCTTGGTCAGCAGGTCCCAGCCGTCGGGGGCGAAGCCGCAACCGTACCGCTGCGCGGCGGCCCGGTCGAAGCCGCGCTCGGCCAGGAACTCCCGGGCGGGGCGCGCGCCGGCCGTGGCCAACTGCGCGGTGTAGAACTCGACGGCGGCGGCGTGCGCGGCCACCAGCCGCTGCTTCTGTCCCTGCTGCGGGCGGTTGGGTCGAGGTGCGGACCGGTCGTCCTCCAGGTAGCGCAGTTGCAGGCCGGCGCGGGCGGCGAGCCGCTCCACCGCCTCGACGAAGCTGAGGTGCTCGGCGTCCATCAGGAACTTGATCGCGTCGCCGCCGGCGCCGCAGCCGAAGCAGTACCAGACGTTGCGGGCGGGCGAGACGTTGAACGACGGGCTCTTCTCGTCGTGGAAGGGGCAGAGCCCCTTGAGGTTGCCGCCGCCGGCCGACTTGAGCGTCACCGTGTCGGAGATGATCTCGGCGATGGACGTACGCTCGCGGACCAGCGCGATGTCCTCGTCCCGGATCCGCCCCGCCATGCCGCCACCTCCTCGACCTACATCCTGCCCTGCGCGCCCCGGGCGCGAGGAGGGGCCCCTCGTCGACGCCTCCGGTGTCCAATGGGCCGCCCACCCGGAACCGCCGAGCCGGTCGCCCGCACGCCGACGCCGCGCCGTTCCGGCGGAACGGCGCGGCGGGCGCGGCAGGCAGGCGGAGGGCGAGGACGGTCAGCGGGGGCGACGACGCAGGTACCGACGCACCGGCGGCGGGTCCTCTTCCTCGTACGACCGGGCGGCGCGCACCGCGTCGGCCAGTCCGTGCGGGCGGCTGCGCGTCGGCGCGGCCAGCAGCGGGTCACGGGCCATGTCCTTGACCAGAGCCACAGCCAGCCCGAGCATCACCACCACGAACGGCAACGCCACCATGATGGTGGCCTGTTGCAGCGCATCCAGCCCGCCGACGAGCAGCAGCACGGCGGCGACCGCGCCGATCAGGATTCCCCAGCTGACCACGACCAGCCGGTGCGGGCGCAGCGCGCCCCGGGAGGTCAGCGAGCCGAGCACCAGCGAGGCGGAGTCGGCGCTGGTGACGAAGTACAGCGCGATGAGCACCATGGCCAGCACACCGGTCAGCGCCGCCAGCGGCAGCGCGTCGAGCAGACCGAACAGCGCCTGCTCGCTGCTGGCGGAGGCGTCCGCCACCAGGTCCCGTACCCCGGTGGCCTGCACTCGCAGCGCGCTGCCGCCCATGATCGCGAACCAGACGGCGCTGGCTCCGCTGGGCACCAGGAGCACACCGATCAGGAACTGTCGCACGTTCCGGCCCCGGGAGATGCGGGCGATGAAGGTGCCGACGAACGGCGCCCAGGAGATCCACCACGCCCAGTAGAAGATCGTCCAGCCGCCCAGCCAGGCCGGGTCGGAGAACGCCCCGGTCCGGGTGGACATGAAGACGAGGTTGCTGAGGTAGTCGCCGATCGAGGCCGGCAGCACCTCAAGGGTGTAGATGGTCGGCCCGACCACGAAGACGAAGAGCATCAGCGCGACGGCCAGCACCACGTTGGTGGTGGAGAGCCACTTGATGCCCCGATGCAGGCCGGTGAAGGCGGAGATGACGAAGGCCAGCGTCAGTGCCCCGATCACCACCAGCTCCACCGCCGTGGAGTCCGGCACCCCGGCGACCAGGTCCAGGCCGGCGGCGACCTGGAGGGCGCCGAGCCCGAGGCTGGTCGCGGAGCCGAAGACGGTGGCGAAGACGGCCAGCAGGTCGATGATCTGGCCGACGGAACCGTCGGCGCGGTCGCCGATGAGCGGCCGGAACGCCGCCGAGATCCGGTTCTGCCGCCCCCGACGGAACGTCGAGTACGCCAGGGCCAGCGCCACCACCGCGTAGATCGCCCACGGGTGCAGGGTCCAGTGGAAGAGGGTGAACTGCATGGCCGCCGACGCCGCCTGCCCGGTCAGCGGCTCGACGCCGCTCGCCGGTGGCGGTGTGGCGTAGTGCTGGATGGGCTCGGCCACGGCGAAGAAGACCAGGCCGATGCCCATGCCGGCGCTGAACATCATGGCGATCCAGGCCAGCGTGCTGAACTCCGGCTCGTCGTCGTCCTTGCCGAGCCGGATCCGGCCGAACCGAGACAGCGCCAGCACCACCGCCAGCACCAGGAAGGCGTTGGCCGCCACCACGAAGAACCAGCCGAACGTGTCGATCACCCAGGCCAGGCCCGACTCGCCGACGCTCGCCAGCGAGTCACGGGCCAGCACCCCCCAGAGCACCACGGCAAGCACCCCGCCGACGCCCAAGCCCAGCACGATCGGATCGATCGCGCCGCCCTCACCGCCAGGTGCAGCGGTCTTCTCGTCCACCTGCTCGCTCATGGTCACCCCTGACCATCCTCCCGGTCCACTGCCGTCGTGCTCCGAAAATCCGGCTAATCGCACCCTCGGAGTCGACTTTCGGCCGTTCAGGGGCGCGTTGGGGTGCCACCTTGCCGGTTATCGGCTCGCTGGTCAACCAAGCGGCACGGGAACGCGGTCCTGTTCGTCCGCCTCGACCTGGCGGTTCCAGTCGGGCTTCGTGGCCCGCCAGCCCTCGTCGTCCAGGCCCTTTCGCCAGTAGCCGGAGATGGACAACCACTCGCGGGGCACCGACCGCTCCACCCGCAGCAACCGGCGCAACTGGCGGACGAAGGACGCCTCACCGTGCACGAAGGCGTGCACCGTGCCGGGCGGAAACTCCAGCTCACCCACCGCGGCCACCAACGCCTGACCCACTGGGCGTACGCCCCGGTGCAGCCAGGTCAGCCGCACCGCGCCAGCGCTGGGCAGCGGCTGCTCGTCGGCCGGGCCGTCGACCTCGACGAAGACGTACGCGGGCGCACCGACGGGCAGCCGGGCCAGGGCGGCGGCGATCGCCGGCAGGGCGCTCTCGTCGCCGACCAACAGGTGCCAGTCGGCCGCCGGGCTCGGCGCGTACGCCCCGCCCGGGCCCACGAACAGCACCTCGTCACCGGGGCGCAACGCCGCAGCCCACGGGCCGGCCAGCCCCTCGTCGCCGTGGTGCACCACATCGACGGTCAGTTCCCCCGCCGTCGGGTCCCAGGCGCGGACCGTGTACGCCCGCAGCCGGGGCCACTGCTCACGCGGCAGGTCGCGACGAATGGTGGCGAGATCGAGCGGACGCGGGTGGTCCACACCGGCGACCGGAAAGACGATCTTGATGTAGTGGTCGGTGAACTCGCCGACCGGCAGGCCAGCCAGTTCCTCCCCGCCGAGCACCAGCCGGACCACGTGTGGGGTGGGTCGCGAGGTGCGCAGTACGCGGGCGGAGGTGACCTTCTTCGAGCGATCCGTCATTCGGTTAGGCTAACCTAACTTCGGAGTGCCGTTCGACCTCCGGTCCGATGTCAGCTTCTGATCAAGCGATCACGCCAGGCCAGGGCGGCGGGGTCGGTCAGTGAGGCCACCTGGTCGATCACCACCCGCAGGCGGGCTTCGTCGTCAGGTGCGTCCCGCCACAGCGGAGCGAAGACCGGATCCAGCGCTGCCGGCGCCCGCGCGGCCAGCGTCGTCACGAGCCCGGCGATGATCTCCCGCTGCCGCTGGTAGCGGCCCTGCGCGCCGGGCCGACGCAGCACGTAGCGCAGAGCGATCCCCTTGAGCAGCGCGCACCGGGCCCGCAACGGCCGGGGTACGACGAGGTCGGCCGCGTACCGTCGGTGTGGTCCCGGGCCGAAGCGTTCGGTGGTGGCGGCGACGGCGGTCGCCACGAATCGACCGGTCAACACGCTGGTGGTGGCCTTGAGCGCGGCCTGGGCCCGATGGCTGCCGTCGTAGCCGGCCAACGGGGCGAGCACCGGATCGGCGAGCAGCCCGGTCAGGGTGTCGTCGAGGTAGTCGGGCGACTCGGTCGAGTAGACGGCGGCGACGTCGGCGCAGAGCGCGGCCCGCTCGTCCCGGTCGACGAGCAACGGCTCCAGCGTGAGGTAACCACCGTGGATGCCGTCCTCGACGTCGTGCACCGAGTACGCCACGTCGTCGGCCCAGTCCATCACCTGCGCCTCCAGGCACTGCCGCTCGCCGGTCGGGGAGCCCTGCCGCAGCCAGACGAAGGCGGGCAGATCGTCGGGGTACACCCCGAACTTGCGCCGGCCGGGCTGGCGGGTCCACGGGTACTTGCCGACCGCGTCCAGCGAGGCACGGGTCAGGTTCAACCCGGCGGACGTCCCGTCCGGGCCGTACACCTTGGCCTCCAGCCGGGCCAGCACCCGCAGCGTCTGGGCGTTGCCCTCGAATCCGCCGCAGTCGTCAGCCAGCTCGTCGAGCGCGGCCTCACCGTTGTGACCGAACGGCGGATGCCCGAGGTCGTGGGCCAGCCCGGCGGTGTCCACCACGTCCGGATCACAGCCCAGCCGGGCACCCATCTCCCGGGCGATCTGGGCCACCTCCAGCGAGTGGGTGAGCCGGGTACGCAGGAAGTCGTCGGTGCCGGCCGTGTGCACCTGGGTCTTCGCGGCCAGCCGGCGGAACGCCGCCGAGTGCAGCACCCGGGCCCGGTCCCGTTCGTACGGGGACCGGCCGTGCTCCGGATCCTTGACCGGCTCCGCGACCCGACGCGCCGCGTCCGGCTCACCGGACGCAGCGCTCAATCCCCACGCTGCCGCAGTACGCAGAACTCGTTGCCCTCCGGGTCGGCCAGCACCGTCCAGTCGTCGCCGTCCTGGCCGATGTCGACATGCCGGGCACCCATGTCGACCAACCGTTCCACCTCGGCTTCCCGGTCGGTCGGGCGCAGGTCGAGGTGCAGCCGGTTCTTGCGCTCCTTGACGCCGGCCACCGGCACGAACACGATGCCGGGCAACCGGTCCGCGCTCTGCCGGATCTCCACCTCGTCGGGCCGCTCCTCGATGACCTGGTACCCGAGCGCCTCGGCCCACCAGCGGGCCAGCCGCCCCGGGTCACGGGCGTCGACGGTCAGGCTCTCCCACACGGCGGTCATGCCGGCACCGCCACCGCGACACCGACAGCCTCCGACAACTCGGCACGCCATCCCATCCGGCCACCCCTTCGCGAAACGACGGTCCACGGGCGAAGTCAGGTTACGCCCGGGGCCCCGGTTCGGCGCACCCCCGACGTGTCCAGGGCGGGTCCACATCCTCCGATCAGACGAGAGTTGTCGCCCGATTGCCGACGGTAACGGGATCGCACTCATCGACATCCACGGGTAGCGTCGCCATCGCGGAACGTCACCTGTTGCGGCGATACCCGACCGGTGGGAGAGACACGCTCGTGAACGCGGAAACGATGATGGGTACCGAGCTCCGGGGGCTGCGCCGACGCCGTCCCGAAATCGCCGGCACGGTGCTTGCCGGCACTGACGGCCTGCTCATCTCCAGCGATCTGCCCGCGACCGACGCCACTCACCTGGCGGCGCTGGCCGCAGCCAGCTTCGGCCTCGGGCATCGGATGGCAGCCACCGTGCGGCAGGGCGAGTTCCACGAGTCCGTGGTGCACAGCGCTGCCGGCTGCGTGGTCACCTTTCCGGCCGGTCGCGACGCCCTGCTGACCCTGGTCACCGCACCGGGGGCGGATCTGGTGGCGCTACGCGAGGAGGCCCGAGGGGTGGTCCGGCGTACCGGCCCGGCCCTGGCCGCCTGCCGCCAACCGACGCTGCTGCCGCACCAGACGGATCCGCACGCCCCGCTGGCGGTGCGCACCCCGATGGCCACGATGCCGAACCAACGCCCCCGCCGCGCGCAGTCCATCACCTGGCGCCGCCCTCCGATCTGACCCACGTCAGTCACCGGGCGGCATCCACACGCGCCGCCCGCCACGTCATGCGCCCACGCGCCGCACTACCCGTGCCCGCGCCAAGCCACACACCGCCCCATGCGCCACCCCGCACGCCGCACACCGCACAACGCACACCGGCCCATGGGCCACCCCGCACGCCATGCGCCACCCCACGCCACGCCGCACGCCCCGCGCCAAGCCGCACGGCACGCGGCACGCTATGTACCACGCCGCGCCACGCCGCACGCCCCGCGCCACGCCGCACGCCCCGCGCCACGCCGCACGCCCCGCGCCACGCGGCGCGCCACGCGCCACGCCGCACGCCCCGCGCCACGCCACGCGCCACGCCGCATGCCACGCGCCACGCTGCACGCCGCGCCACGCCGCACGCCGCGCGCACCCATGCGCCACCCCGCGTGCCCCGCGCGCCCCGCGCGCCATGCAGCAACATCGGGGATGTTGCTGTCTCACGGCCGCTCGACACAGCAACATCCCCGATGTTGCTGTGCTCCACGGCGCGGCGCGGCGCGGCACGGCACGACGCAGCGCGGCACGGCACGGCACGACGCAGCGCGGCGCGGCGCGGCGCGGCGCGGCGCGGCGCGGCGCGGCGCGGCGCGGCGCGGCGCGGCGCGGCGGGTATGCGGCTCGCCCCGGGGCGGGGCGAGCCGGCTGGTCAGCGACTGTCCGAGCCGCTGGTGACCACTGCCGCTCGGCCGGCCTCCAGCCGCGCCACCGGCACCCGGAACGGCGAGCAGGAGACGTAGTCCAGCCCGACGGAGTGGAAGAAGTGCACCGAGTCGGGGTCACCGCCGTGCTCGCCGCAGACCCCGAGCTTGAGCCCCGGGCGGGCCGCCCGCCCCTCCTCGGCGGCGATGCGGACGAGCCGACCGATCCCGTCGGCGTCGATGGACTCGAACGGTGAGATGCCGAAGATGCCCAGCTCCAGGTAGCGCCAGAAGAACGCCCCTTCCACGTCGTCGCGGGAGAAGCCCCAACCCATCTGCGTCAGGTCGTTGGTGCCGAAGGAGAAGAACTCGGCGGCCTCGGCGATCTGCCCGGCGGTCAACGCCGCCCGGGGCACCTCGATCATCGTGCCGATCAGCACGTCGACGTCGCTGCCACCGACCACCTCGGCGATGATCCGCTCGGCCTCGGCGCGTACCGTCTCCAGTTCCTGGACCGCACCGACCAGCGGGACCATGATCTCCGGGCAGGGGCGTACACCCTGGCGGGTGCACTCCACGGCCGCCTCGGTGATGGCCCGGACCTGCATCGCGAACAGTCCGGGGATGACCAGGCCCAGGCGTACGCCGCGCAGCCCGAGCATCGGGTTCTCCTCGTGCATCCGGCGCACCGCCGCCAGCAGCGCCTCCTGCTTGGCGACGTCCTCGCCGCGCTCCTGGGCGACCGCCACGTTTACCGCGAGCTGTTCCAGCGGCGGCAGGAACTCGTGCAGCGGCGGATCGATCAACCGGACGGTGACCGGCAGGCCGTCCATCTCCCGGAAGATCTCCACGAAGTCGGCCCGCTGCAACGGCAGCAACGCGGCGAGCGCGTCCTCCCGCTCAGCCGGATCGCGGGCCAGGATCAGCCGCTCCACCAACTCACGCCGGTCACCGAGGAACATGTGCTCGGTGCGGCACAGCCCGATGCCCTCGGCGCCGAAGCGCCGGGCCCGGGCCGCGTCGGCGGCGGTGTCGGCATTGGTACGCACCGCCAGCCGCCGGCTGGCGTCCGCGTGCGACATGATCCGGTGTACGGCCTTGACCAGAGCGTCGTCCGTGGTGGCCGGGTCGAGTTCACCCTCGAAGTACCGCACCACCTCGGACGGGCTGACCGGCACCTCGCCCAGGTACACCTTGCCGGTGGTGCCGTCGATGGAGACGACGTCGCCCTCGGTGACCGTGTGTCCGGCGACGGCGAACCGCCGCTTCGGCACGTCGATGTCCAGGTCGTCGGCGCCCGAGACGCAGGTCTTACCCATTCCCCGGGCCACCACCGCGGCGTGACTGGTCTTGCCGCCCCGCGACGTGAGGATGCCCCGGGCGGCGATCATGCCGTTCAGGTCGTCCGGGTTGGTCTCCCGGCGGACCAGGATGACGGCCTCGCCCTCGGCGGCCAACTCGACCGCGCGGGCCGAGGTGAAGACCACCTTGCCGACCGCCGCGCCCGGCGACGCGCCGATGCCGGTGGCGACCGGCTGGAACTCGTGGTCGAGCTGGAAGCGCGGGAACATCAGCTGGGCCAGTTGTGCGCCGTTGACCCGGTGCAGGGCCTCGCCGAGGTCGATCAGGCCCTCGTCGACGAGCTGGCCGGCGATGACGAACGCGGCGGCGGCGGTGCGCTTGCCGACCCGGGTCTGGAGCATCCACAGCTTGCCGCGCTCGATGGTGAACTCGATGTCACACAGGTCCCGGTAGTGCCGCTCCAGCCGGGCCATGTAGTCGAGCAGTTCGTCGTAGGAGTCCTTGTCGATCCGCTCCAGCTCCTGCAACGGCACGGTGTTGCGGATGCCGGCGACGACGTCCTCGCCCTGCGCGTTGGCCAGGTAGTCGCCGTAGATGCCCTGGGCACCGCTGGCCGGGTCGCGGGTGAAGGCGACGCCGGTGCCGGAGTCGGGACCGAGGTTGCCGAAGACCATCGCCACCACGTTCACGGCGGTGCCCAGGTCGGCCGGGATGCGCTCCTGCCGGCGGTAGACCATCGCCCGCTCGGCGTTCCACGAGTCGAACACCGCGCGGACCGCCAGGTCCAGCTGGTCGCGCGGCTCCTGCGGGAACTCCCGCCCGGTGTGCTTCGTGAAGATCTTCTTGTACGCGTCGACGAGCCCACGCAGGTCGTCCGCGTCCAGGTCCAGGTCGAGGTCGGTGCCCTTGGCCCGCTTGGCCTCGTCGAGCGCGTGCTCGAACTCCTCGCCCGGCACGTCGCAGACGGTCTTGCCGAACATCTGGATCAGCCGCCGGTAGGAGTCCCAGGCGAACCTGTCCGCGCCGCCGGAGGCGGCCCGGTCGGTCGAGCCACCGGCCTGCCGGGCCAGTCCTTCGACGCTGCGGTCGTTGAGACCGACGTTGAGCACGGTCTCCATCATCCCGGGCATCGAGAACTTCGCCCCGGAGCGTACGGAGACCAGCAGCGGGTCGTCCGGGTCGCCGAGACGCCGGCCCATCTCGCGCTCCAGCGCCGTCAGGTGCGCGCTGATCTGGTCGGCCAGTCCGGCCGGTTCCGCACCCGTGTCGAGGTACGCCCTGCACGCCTCGGTGGTGATGGTGAAGCCGGGCGGCACCGGCAGGCCGAGATTGGTCATCTCGGCCAGGTTCGCCCCCTTGCCGCCCAGGAGGTCCTTGAGATCCTTGTTGCCCTCGGCGAAGTCGTAGACGTACTTGTGCTCAACCGTCTCTTGCGCTGCCACCAGAGCCTCCCACGCGCCCGGATTGACACTTAACGAAGGTTAAGTTTTCTGATACCCCGAATCCATGGGCTGGCAATCCGGGGAGTCGTGCCGATCGGTGGGCGAAGGCTAAGCGAACAACGAGCGGCTCGGGAGCATTCGGTGACAATAGGCACAGCATTCACGACTGTTCGCGTTCGACAGGGCTTCTGGGAACGGTTCCACGCGCACATTCACGCAATTGCCGACCCCCTCGTACCCTGGACGGCACGCTCCGTCACCACCCCGCACCATTGCCACAACCGCCGCGAATACACCCCCTCGGGAGTCCTCGTGTCCGCCGCAGCCAGCACCGCACCGGAACCACTCGACCCGTCCCACCTCGCCGACGTCCCCGCGCCGCCTGCTGCGGCGCCCACCCCGGACGCGCAGACCGCCGCAGCGGATCAGAACGCCGCAGGTGGCGGGACCGCCGCGCGGGCGAGCACCACCACCCGGGCCGAGACCGCCGCACCGGCGAACGCCACCGAGACGGCGGCGCGCGCCGCCGCCACCCAGGCTGCCGGGCGTACCACTGGCGAGCTGGCCCGGGCGGCGCAGCGGGAGGCGGCGGCGCTGCTCGCACCGCCGGCACCGACCCGGCTGGGCGACGTGGTGCCCGCGCCGGAACGGGTCGAACCGGACAATACGGCCGACTACCTGCTCGCCGCCGACGCGGTGATCCGGGTCAGCGCGGACCCGGCCGCCGGGGCCGTCGCCGGGCATCTCGCCGCCCTGCTGCGCCCGGCGACCGGATATCCGCTGCCGGTCACCGAGGCCGCCACGCCCGTACCGTCCGGTGGCATCGCCCTCGCTCTGACCGGCGAGGCGGCACTGGGCGCGGAGGGCTACCGGCTCGACATCACCACCGACGGCGTACGCATTGCCGCCGGCACCCCCGCCGGTCTCTTCCACGGGGTGCAGACGCTGCGGCAGCTGCTGCCGGCCACCGTCGAGAGCGTGACCCCGGTCACCGAACGCTGGGTGCTACCCGGCGGATCTATCCTCGACCGCCCCCGGTATCCGCACCGGGGAGCGATGCTCGACGTGGCCCGGCACTTCTTCGGCGTCAGCGATGTGCTGCGGGTGATCGACCACCTGGCCCGGTACAAGCTCAACCGGCTGCACCTGCACCTCACCGACGACCAGGGCTGGCGGATCGCGATCGAATCCTGGCCCCGGCTGGCCACTGTCGGCGGAGCCGGCGCGGTCGGCGACGCCTCCGGCGGCTACTACACCCGGGCGGACTACCAGCGGATCGTGGCGTACGCCGCCGAGCGGCACATCACCGTGATCCCCGAGATCGACCTGCCCGGTCACACGCACGCGGCGCTGACCGCGTACGGCGAGCTGGCGCCCGACCGGGTCGCACCGCCACCGTACGCCGGCACCGAGGTCGGCTTCAGCTATGTCGACCCGGCCAGCGAGCGCACCTTCGACTTCGTCGCCGACGTGCTCGGCGAGATCGCCGCGCTCACCCCAGGCCGGTGGCTGCACATCGGCGGCGACGAGGCGTTCAAAGTACCCGCCGAGGTGTACGCCGCCTTCGTCGAACGGGTGCAACGCATCGTCGCCGGGCTCGGCCGGGAGGTGATCGGCTGGCACCAGATCGCCCCCGCCGCCCACACCGACCGGCGGATCCTCCAGTGGTGGGGCACGACCGGCGACGATCCGGTGACCGCCGAGGCGGTACGCCGGGGCGCCCGGCTGATCCTCTCCCCCGGCAACCACGCGTACCTCGACATGAAGTACGCCCCCGACACCCCGATCGGGCACGACTGGGCCGGCCTGATCGACGTACGCCGGGCGTACGACTGGGACCCGGCCGGCCACCTGGCGGGCGTACCGGCCGAGGCGGTGCTCGGTGTCGAGGCGCCGCTGTGGACCGAGTCGGTGACCAGCCTCGCCGAGATCGAGTTCATGCTGTTCCCCCGGCTGCCCGCCATCGCCGAGTTGGGCTGGTCACCCCGGTCGACGCACGACTGGGACGGGTTCCGCGACCGACTGGCGGGGCACGGCCCACGGTGGGCCACGGCGGGCATCGCGTATCACCGCTGCCCTGAACTGCCCTGGTCGGCGACGCCGTTGCCCGCCCCGCGCAGGCCGTCGACCGGCGCCGAGCCGGCTGGGCAGCCGCCGGTCAGCCATTCCGGCGAGCCGCCGGACCGTCCAGAAGCAGCTCCAGACCGAGGGTGAAGCGGTCCACCGGTCCGTCGGCGAACAGTGCGTCGCGGCACCGGCGCTGACCGCCTTCCTCACCTGCGCCACGCTCGTCGCCCTCGACCTGCCGGGGTGCTCCCCGGCGCGCCGGGTGGGGCTGTTCGAGCGGATCACGATGTATGCCGGGTTCACCTGGCTCAGCGTCGCCGCACCCGACTCCCGACCCGCCTGACACCCGCGTCACCATGTGACCGGGTTGTCCGGTTCGCCGGTGGCCGAGGCCACCCCACCGGCGGAATCGCGGGCCGGGTCCGGTGGTTGTACATGGGGTAACCACGGGCGCCTCCGAGCGCCGCCCCCGGCCCGGGTCGGAATGACCCCCCGCCGTCGGGCGTTACACCTCCGGACGACAATGCCAGGGCGACCGCCTCCCCGCGACGCCCACGGAATGGCCCAGGCCCACCCGGCGTTACATGTGGCCGGGCCGCGAGCCCCCGGTGTTACCCCGCATCCCGGGACACCGGACGAACGCCACGAAGTCTTCCCCTTTTCGCATGGCTCGCCCGCATCCCCCATTCGCGGGCGGAGCCGCGCGCACCCCCGACCGAAAGGTGTAGATCATCATGGCTACCACCATTCTGCGCAAGACCGCCCTGACCATCGCCGCTGCCGCCGCCACCGCCGGTGGCATCGCCGGCCCCGCCGTCGCCGCCCAGGCCACCCCCGGTGTCCAGGCGAGCGCCGTGGTGGCCGACCGCAAGCCCGGTGGCGAGCGCGAACTGGGCGTCCGCTACGAGGCACAGCCCAACTTCTACTACTGCGGTCCCGCTGCCGCCCGCAACGCGCTTAGCGTGCAGGGCAAGAACATCGACGTGGACACCATGGCCAAGGAGATGCGTACCACCGAGGCCGGCACCAACTCCATCAACGACATCACCCCGGTGCTGAACAAGGAGACCGGCAAGGACGTCTACAAGTCGGTCGAGATCTCCGACGCCAAGGCTGACGACAAGCAGACCGACAAGCTGCGCGACGACATCGTCCGCACCGTCGACGACGGCCGTGCCGTGGTCGCCAACATCGCCGGCACCGCCACCGACACCGACGGCACCACGCACAGCTTCGAGGGCGGCCACTACATCAGCGTCGTGGGCTACCGCGACGGCGGCGAGACGGTCACCATCGCCGACTCCGCCGACCCCGCCCAGGCCTCCTACCGGATGAGCGTCGACGCCCTCGCCGACTGGATCGCCACCCGCGGCTACAGCGCCACCTCCTGACCAACCGAACACCACGAAGGGCCGACCCCACCCGGGGTCGGCCCTTCGTCGTCTCTCCCCGAACCACCACCCCGGGATACGACAACATCGGGGATGTTGCTCCCTCGCCGTGGCGTGACACAGCAACATCCCCGATATTGCTGTGCTCCCGCCAGCAGGGGGTGGTCGGGGCAGGGGGTGGTCGGGGCAGGGGGTGGTCGGGGCAGGGGGTGGTCGGGGGCGCAGGCATGGGGGCCGGGGCGGGTCAGCCGCCGGAGTCGTCCAGCTCGGCGCCCTCGGGGACGGTGTCGTCGTCGCGGCTGGCCAGCCAGCCGTCGGGCAGGAAGACCTTGCCCGGCGAGTTGGTGCGCCCGCGCGGCTGGCCCAACGTCTCCACCGGGAACGGCGCCGCCGGGTCGAGCTTGCCGAGCAGGTCGTCGAGCTGGGCCAGGCTGTCGATCATCGCCAGCGAACGGCGCAGCTCGCTGCCGACCGGGAAGCCCTTGAGGTACCAGGCGACGTGCTTGCGGAAGTCGGTGCAGCCGTCGCGTTCACCTCGGGCCGGGTTGCGGGCGCCGGCGGTGAACTGTTCGACCAGCAGCTCGGCGTGCCGGCGCATGGTCACCGCGACCTCGCCGAGGGTGGGCAGCCGCCGCTGTGCCGAGTCGTCGAACGCCGCCTCCAGGTCGGCGAAGAGCCACGGCCGGCCAAGGCAGCCGCGACCGATCACCACGCCGTCGACCCCGGTGTGCGCCACCATCCGCAGCGCGTCGTCGGCCTCCCAGATGTCGCCGTTGCCGAGCACCGGCACGTCGAGCGCCTGCTTGAGGGTGGCGATGGCGTCCCAGTCGGCGGTGCCCGAGTACCGCTGCGCGGCCGTACGCCCGTGCAGGGCGACCGCGGCCACGCCGGCCTCCTGGGCGGCGAGCCCCGCCTCGACGTACGTCAGGTGCTCGTCGTCGATGCCCTTTCGCATCTTGACCGTGACCGGCACCCCGGCGGGTGCCGCGGCGTCCACGGCGGCCCGCACCAGGCGGGCGAAGAGCCGCCGCCGCCAGGGCAGCGCCGCGCCGCCACCGCGCCGGGTCACCTTCGGCACCGGGCAGCCGAAGTTGAGGTCGATGTGATCGGCGAGGTCCCGCTCGACCACGATCCGCACGGCGGCAGCTGTGGTCTCCGGGTCGGTGCCGTAGAGCTGGAGGCTGCGCGGTCGCTCGTCCGCCCCGAACGCGATCATTCGCAGCGTCTTGGGGTTCCGCTCGACCAGGGCGACCGTCGTGATCATCTCGCAGACGTAGATGCCGCCGCCCTGCTCCCGACAGAGCTGCCGAAAGCCGACGTTCGTGATGCCGGCCATCGGGGCGAGCACCACCGGTGGCCACACCTGGTGCGGCCCGATGCTCAGCGACGGCCGGTCGGCAGCGGGAGGGAGGGCGGTTTCCACCGCTCAAGGGTACGGGGACCGTGGTCAGCGCCGCCGCCACGGCCACCGGCGGCCGCCGCCACCGGACGCCTGCCGGACCAGCGCCTCCGCTGCCCGCAGCTTCTGCTGGATCTCCGTCCCGCTAACACCCAGCAAGTCGGTCAGCAGGATGCCCTGCTTGACCACCAACCCGGCACGCTCGACGTCGCCGATGGCCACCAGCGCGTGCGCGTAGATCGAGTACGTGTTGGCCAGCTCCCAGATGGTGATCGGCTGATGCGGGTCGAGCGCCTTGAGGCGCAGCTCCGTCGCCCGGGAGGCGGCCAGCGCCGCTTCCTGAGCATCGGTCGCCGCGCCCCGCTGCTGGTGACGGTGCAGCAGGGCGTTGCCGTAGTTGTGGTAGGCGGTGGCCATCGCCGCACGGGTGCGCGGCCCCGCGCCAGGCGGCGGACCGGCGGTGTTCAGCCCGATGCCGAGCGCCTTGTCCAGCAGCTCCAGCCGGACCTCGGGGCTGCCGGCCACGAACGCCGACTCGCCGCAGTCCACCATCGCGGTGATCAACTCGCCCAGCGCCTCGTCCCGGCGCGGCTGGGTCGGATCCGGATGCTCTGCCGCCACCGCCTCATGGATCTCCGCGAACAGCACGATGGCCTGGTGGCCCGACTCCTTCGCCCGGTCGTGGCGACCCATGGCGGCCAACACCATGCTGTGCCGCCACAGGGCCCGAGCCAGCTGACGCTGATCGTGCCGGTCGACCTGGTCGCCCGCGACGGCCTGCCGGTACGCCTCAATGACCCGCAGCCAGAGCACGTCCGCCTGCTCCCAGCCCGCCGGCCGGGTGGAGTACTCCCGCGCCCGCTCGAAGATCTCCTCGCGTCCTTCCGGCTCCACGTCGTTGGCCCTTCGTCGTCTCCGTGCGGGTACGCCCGCCTGAAGACATCATTGGCCATGGATACCAGTCGGCTCGACCGTCGATCCGTCCCGGGCCGCCGGGTTCAGACCGGCGTGCCCGGGCGGAGTCGGGGATCAGCAGCCGGGAAGGTGGTCGATCAGGTAGCGCTCGACCTGGTCCAGGCCGATCCGTTCCTGGGTCATGGTGTCCCGGTTGCGCACGGTCACCGCATTGTCGTCGAGGGTGTCGAAGTCGACGGTGACGCAGAACGGAGTGCCGATCTCGTCCTGCCGACGGTAGCGGCGGCCGATGGCCTGCGAGTCGTCGAACTCGACCACCCAGCGCTTGCGCAGGTCGGCGGCGAGCTGCTTCGCCTTCGGGGAGAGCGCCTCGTTACGCGACAACGGCAGCACCGCCACCTTGACCGGGGCCAGTCGCGGGTCGAAGCGCATCACGGTGCGCTTGTCCACACCGCCCTTGGTGTTCGGCGCCTCGTCCTCGTCGTACGCCTCCAGCAGGAAGGCCAGCACCGCGCGGGTGAGGCCGGCGGCCGGCTCGATCACGTACGGGATCCACCGTTCCTGCTTGGTCTGGTCGAAGTACGACAGGTCGACGCCGGAGTGCTTGCTGTGCGTGGACAGATCGAAGTCGGTGCGGTTGGCGATGCCCTCCAACTCGGCGAACTCGGTGCCGCCGAACTGGAACCGGTACTCGATGTCGACGGTGCGCTTCGAGTAGTGGGAGAGCTTCTCCTTGGGGTGCTCGTAGAAGCGCAGGTTGGTCTCGGACAGACCGAGGTCGCGATACCAGTTCCAGCGCTCGGCGAGCCAGTACTCGTGCCACTGCTCGTCGGTGCCCGGCTCGACGAAGAACTCCATCTCCATCTGCTCGAACTCGCGCGTACGGAAGATGAAGTTGCCCGGGGTGATCTCGTTGCGGAACGACTTGCCGGTCTGCGCGATGCCGAACGGCGGCTTCTTGCGGGCCACCGTCTCCACGTTGCGGTAGTTGACGAAGATGCCCTGGGCGGTCTCCGGCCGCAGGTAGTGCAGACCCTCGTCGCTCTCCACCGGGCCGAGGTAGGTCTTCATCAGGCCGTTGAACATCCGCGGCTCGGTGAAGGTGCCCTTGTTGCCGCAGTTGGGGCAGTTCAGCTCGGCCAGCGAGGTCGGCGGGCGGCCGTGCTTGGCCTCGTACGCCTCCTCGAGATGATCGGCGCGGAACCGCTTGTGGCAGGACTGGCACTCGGTCAGCGGGTCGACGAACGCCTCCAGGTGCCCCGAGGCGGCCCACACGTCCCGGGCGAGGATCACCGCGGAGTCCAGCCCCACCACGTCGTCGCGCTGCTGGACCATGGTCTTCCACCACTGCCGGCGGACGTTCTCCTTGAGTTCCACCCCGAGCGGACCGTAGTCCCACGCCGAGCGGGTGCCCCCGTAGATCTCGCTGGAGGGGAAGACGAAGCCCCGGCGCTTGGCGAGGCTGACGACGGCGTCGATACGGTCGGCTGGCATTTTTCCTCCTACGCCGACTGGCGGTCGGCGGGGACGTCACGGTCGGCGGGGACGGCTCGGGACCACGGTACGACCGGTGCGGTCCCGAACCCAGCACATTACCTGCGGCCGGTCAGTTGACTCCGCAGACCTCCATGCCACCGGTCTGCGGATCCTGCGCGAGCACGACCTGCTGGCGCTCCTGCCCACCTCCGCGGTAGGTCACCTCCACCGGCACGGTGAGCGTGGTGGTGTCCACCTCACCGACCCGGTAGGAGGAGATCTGCGGCTCAGCGGCGGAACGGCGTTCGAACTCCTGCCGGGACTCGCGCCGCCGGGCGTCCTCGCAGAGCTGTTCGTAAGCCCGGCCGTAGTCGCCGTCGGAGAGGGCCCGGTAATAGTCGCCGGAGACCGTTCGGCCCTGCTCCTCGATCGCCTGTACCCCACTCACCAGCAGGCCGACGATCGCCGTGCCGCCTCCGCCGCAACAGAGCAGCAGGGCCAGCGCCCCCGCGCCGAGACCGAGCCAGAGCCGGGACCGACCTCCCTCGGTCGGTGGCGCCGCGAACGGCGGCGCCACCCCGGGCCCGGGCGGCGGCGCGTCGGTGCCGGGCGGCGGCGCGTCGGTGCCGGGCGGCGTGGTCGGGCCGGTGGCAGCTGCGGGCCGCGCACCGGTGCCGTCGGTGGACGGCGGGCCGGATGGGGCCGGCGTGCCGCTTTCGTCCGCCGCCTGAGGTCCCTGCTGGCCGGGCAGCGAGGAGTCTGGTGGTGGGGCTGCCGGTCCGGGAGCGGTCATGGGAGCCAGCGTAGTGCCCGGCGACTCAGCGGTAAGGACCCGCAGCCCGGTCGCTGGCGACCGTGACCACGTCTCCGCCCGGTGCGGCGGTCGCCAACGGCTCGTACGCGGACGGCTCGTCGACACTCTCGGCGAGCAGCGGCACCGCCGTGATCTTCACGTCGAACCCGCCGAGCGCGCGGCGGTAGGTGCCCACCGACTCCCACTCGGTGACCAGGCACCAGTGACGCGGGTCGTCGAGCGCCCGGACCAGCTGTCCGCGCTGGTAGCCGGGCCGGGCGGCTAGCGCGGCGAGGGCCGCGTGAGCCCGGGTGGCGAACGCCTCCGCGACGTCCTCGTCGACCACGAACCGGTTGGTCACCAGCACCGGCTCCTCCTCCTCGTAGAGTCTGTGGGATGCAGCGTACGCAGCCTGGGATCGCCGGCCGACTGGCCCGGACCAACCCGACGACGGTGTTCCTGGTCACCCTCCTTCTCGCGCTTGTCGCGTTCTTCACTCCGGGGGTGGTCGGCGGGCTGTTGACGCTGCTGCTGGCCGGCGCGCTGGCGGCTCTGCTGGTGACCACCTGGTCGGTGCAGACGCCGCAGACCCGGACGATCCGGCTGATCGTGCTGACCCTGCTGGTCACGGCCGGTCTGGTGAAGCTGTTCTGACATGCAAGCATGCGTTTTTGACAATCATTGTCGTTGTCGCGGAAAGTCGAGGACATGACCTTCCGCCCCGCCCCGCGCGCCCTGGCCACCGCCACGGCCGCCCTGCTCGCCCTGACCGGCGTCACCGCCTGTTCGAATGACGACAGCCCGGCCGGCGCCGACCCGCAGCGGGTCGACGTGGTGGCCGGTTTCTACCCGTTGCAGTTCCTCGCCGAGCGGATCGGCGGCGACGCCGTGACCGTGACCAACCTGGCCCGCCCCGGCGCCGAGCCGCACGACCTGGAGCTCAACCCGGGTCAGGTCGGCCAGATCAGCGAGGCGGAACTTGTCGTCTTCCTGCACGGCTTCCAGCCCGCCGTGGACGAGGCGGTCGAGCAGCAGGCCGGTGACCGCGCCTTCGACGTGGCGACCGTGGAACCCCTGCTGGACGCCACCGCCGGTGGCCACGACCACGGCCACGAAGGCGAGGAGGACGAGCACGGCCACGAGGACGAGGAGCACGCCGAGGAGGAGGAGCACGCCGAGGAGGCGGCCGACGGCGCCAAGGACCCGCACGTCTGGCTGGACCCGACCCGGCTGGCCACCATCGGCGACAAGCTCGCCGAGCGGCTCGGCACGGCCGACCCGGACCGCGCCGACGAGTACACCCAGCGGGCCGCCACCCTGCGTACCGAGTTGGAGGAGCTGGACGCCGAGTTCACCGAGGGGCTGAAGACCTGCCAGCGTCGGGAGATCGTGGTCAGCCACACCGCGTTCGGCTACCTGGCGCAGAAGTACCAGCTGGAGCAGATCGGCATCACCGGGCTCACCCCGGAGGACGAGCCGTCCCCGCAGCGACTGGCGGAGGTGACCGAGGAGGCCCGGGAGCACCAGGCCACCACGATCTTCTTCGAGACGCTTGTCAGCCCGAAGGTGGCCGAGACCATCGCCCGTGAGGTCGGCGCTCAGACCGCCGTGCTGGATCCGATCGAGGGCCTGTCAGCCGAGGGCGACGGGGACTACCTTTCGGTGATGCGTACCAACCTGGAGACCCTGAGGACGGCGTTGAGCTGCTCGTGACACCTGATGTCATCACCGTCACGCACGGGGTGGTCGGCTACGACGGCCGCCCCGTGCTTCGTGACGTCTCAATTACCGTGACCGCCGGTGAGGTGGTCGCGATTCTCGGCGCCAACGGCTCCGGCAAGTCCACCCTGATCCGCGCCATTCTCGGGCTGGTTCCGCTGAGCGCCGGCACCGTGACCCTCTTCGGCCGGCCGGTCCGCCGGTTCCGCCAGTGGCACCGCGTCGGGTACGTCCCCCAGCGACTCGGTGCCGGCAGTGGCGTACCGGCCACCGTCGCCGAGGTGGTCGCCGCCGGCCGGCTGGCCCGCCGGGGGATCCTGCGCCCACCCGGGCGCGCCGACCGGGAGGCCGTCGCCGAGGCGCTGCGCGCCGTCGGCCTCGCCGACCGGGCGAAGGACCCGGTCAGCACCCTCTCCGGAGGGCAGCAGCAGCGCACGCTCATCGCCCGCGCCCTGGCCGGGCAGCCCGAGCTGCTGATCCTCGACGAGCCGACGGCCGGCGTGGACGCGGCCAGCCAGGAGGCGTTCGCCGGTGCGTTGCGCGACTTCACCGTCGGCGGAGGCACCGTGCTGCTCGTCGCCCACGAGTTGGGCCCGCTGCGCCCGGTGATCGGCCGGGCGATCGTCGTACACCAGGGGTTCGTGGCGCACGACGGCGCCGTGCCGGAGCCGGCCGGCCACCACGCGGCGCCGGACCACGACCACGTGCATCCACACGGTCCCGAGGAGCCCGCCGGGCTGTGGAGCGCACGATGAGCCTCTTCCAGTACGAGTACATGCAGCTTGCGCTGGTCAGCGCTCTGATCATCGGGCTGACCGCGCCCGCGCTCGGCATCTACCTGGTGCAGCGGCGGCTGGCGCTGATCGGCGACGGCATCGGGCACGTCGCACTGACCGGGGTCGGTGCCGGCCTGCTCTTCCAGACCTCCCCCGTGATCATGGCAGTGATCGCGGCAACCGCCGGCGCGGTCGTCATCGAGCTGATTCGTGAACGCGGCCGTACCTCCGGCGATCTGGCCCTCGCGCTGCTCTTCTACGGCGGCATCGCCGGCGGGGTGGTGCTGGTCGGTCTCTCCGACAGCACCAGCTCCAATCTCAACGCGTACCTGTTCGGCGCGTTGAGCACGGCGTCGCGGGCGGACGTCGCCACCATCGCGGTGCTGGGTACGGCCGTGCTGGTGGTGATGATCGGGCTGCGGCCGGCGCTGTTCGCCGTCTGTCACGACGAGGAGTACGCCCGGGTATCCGGCCTGCCGGTGCGCGCGCTCAACCTGCTGCTCGCGGTCACCACGGCGATCACGGTGACGATCGCCATGCGCGCGGTCGGCGTGCTGCTGATCAGCGCGCTGATGGTCGTCCCGGTGGCCACCGCGCAGCAGGTCACCCGAGGGTTCCGCAGCACGATGGCGGCGGCGATGGCGTTGGGCCTGTTCGCCGGTGGCGCGGGCATCTGGATGGCGGCGACCGCCGACACCGCGCCCGGCGCCTCGGTGGTGGTGCTCGCGATCGCCTCGTTCGTGGTGGTCACCCTGCTGGCCGCCGGTTGGCGCCGGCTTCGGCGGGCCCGACCCCAGCCCGCGCCGGCCCCGGAGCCGCACGAGGTGGTGCTCGGCGGGTCCTGATCACGAGCGGCTCGCCGGTATTGGTTACCGTTGCAGGGTGACCAGCGGATCCGGCTATGACGCGTACGAGGGTGCCAGCGAGTTGCTGCGCGCCCTCTCGGCACCGATCCGGCTGGCCATCGTCAGTGAGCTGGCCGGTGGTGAGCGCTGTGTGCACGAGCTGGTGGACAAGCTCGGCGTGGCCCAGCCGCTGGTCTCCCAGCATCTGAGGGTGCTCCGTGGGGCGGGCGTGGTCCGGGGTTCCCGGCGGGGGCGGGAGATCGCGTACACCCTGGTCGACGAGCACGTCGCGCACATCGTGGCCGACGCGGTCAGCCACGCCGGGGAGGGATCATGAGCGAGCGGAGTGGCGTCATGAGCGAGCGAATCATCAGGCTCATTGCGGACGTGCCTCATGACGGCACGCAGCGGAGCGGAGTGGCGTCATGAGCGACGGTGGTACGGCGGTTCGCAACACCCGTCAACGGTCGGCGGTGAGCGCGCTGCTCGCCGAGACAGAGGGCTTCCACAGCGCCCAGGAGCTGCACGCGATGCTGCGCGACCGTGGCGAGCGGGTCGGGTTGACCACGGTCTACCGGACATTGCAGGGGTTGGCCGACGCGGGCGAGATCGACGTGATGCGCCCACCGGGCGGCGAGCACCTGTACCGCCGGTGCAGCGAGGGGCACCACCACCACCTGGTCTGCCGGGCCTGCGGTCGCACCGTCGAGGTCGCCGGCCCCACCGTGGAGACCTGGGCCGATCGCGTCGCCGCACAGCACGGTTTCACCGACGTCAGCCACACCCTCGAAATCTTCGGCACCTGCCCCACCTGCGCCCGCTGACCCCCCACCTCCCACCCGTCGATCTTGCACCTCTGGTCGGTACGAATACTGCCAGAGCGGAAATATCGGCGACCACAACTGCAAGATCGGCGAGGTCTGGCGGGCAGTTGTCGGGGTGCCGGGCGGTGGGGTCCGTGGCAGGCTGTCCGGCGTGAAGATCTACGCTGATCGTTTCCCGACCGCGCTGCGACAGCTGCTCACCGATCTGCTCGTCATCGCCTGGGTGTACGCGACGATCCGAGGTGCGCTGTGGCTGCACGATCTGGTGCAGAAACTCGCCGTACCCGGGCAGAAGCTGGAAGGGGCGGGCGGCGGACTTGCCGACAACCTCGCCGAGGCCGGCGGCAAGGTCGGCCGGGTGCCGTTGGTCGGCGACGAGCTGACCGCCCCCTTCGAAAGGGCGGCCGGCGCCGCCCGCTCGCTTGCCGAGGCCGGCCGCGACCAGCAGGAGTTGGTCGACCAGTTGGCGTTGGCACTGGCCATCGGGCTGCTGATCGTGCCACTCGGGTTGGTGGTGTTCGGCTGGCTGCCGCTGCGGGTGCGCTGGATGCGCCGGGCCGGCTCGGCGGCGGCGCTGGCCGCCGCACCCGCCGGCCGGGATCTGCTGGCCCTGCGCGCCCTGGCCGGCCAACCGCTGCGCAAGCTCACCCGGATCGCCCCCGACGTCGCCGAGGCCTGGCGCCGAGGCGACGACACGACGGTCGATGCCCTGGCCGCCCTCGAACTCCGCCGCCTAGGCCTCCGCGACCCCCAATCCCCCTAACCCCCACACACCCCCCTCCCACCCGCACACCCACCCACCCACCCCCTCCCCCACCCCGGCCTGGTCGATCATGAAGTTGTTGTCATCGACTTCGGCGTGTCGCGACTACAACTTCATGATCGACCGGGCTGGGGGGTGGGTGGGTGGGGGTGTCAGGGGTGGGGGTGGGGGTGGGGGTGTCAGGGGGTGGGGGGTGGGGGGAGGTGGCGGCGGGCGGTGGTGGTGGCCGTGGAGGGGCCTGGGGTCCAGGGGGCCACCCAGGGGAGGTCGGTGGGCGGGGTGATGACGCCGTCCTCCAGAGCGGCGTAGCGGCCGGCGAGGATCCGCTTGGCGGCCCTCACGTCGATCGAGTCGGTGTTCTCCCACAGGGCGGTGAACAGGGCATCCACCCGGACCCGGGCCTGCCGGCAGAACAGGTCGGCCAGCTCGACGTTCTCCGGTCGGGTGTCGCGCTCGGCGTGGGCGCGTACGCAGACCGCGCTCATCGCGAACAACTCCGCGCCGATGTCCACCACCCGGCCCAGGAACGCCTGCTTGCGCTCCATCTTTCCCTGCCAGCGGGACATCGCGTAGAAGGTGGAGCGGGCCAGCTTCCGACTGGCGCGTTCCACCTGACGCAGGTGCCCGGCGAGCGGACCGAACTCGCCGTACCCGGTGGGCTGCTGCCCCTTGCCGACCGCGAGAGTCGGCAGCCATCGCGCGTAGAACGCGCCCGCCCGGGCGCCGGCCTTTGCCTTGCGGGCGAGCCCGGCGTCGGGGTCGATGATGTCGCCCGCCACCGACAGGTGGGCGTCCACCGCCTCCCGCGCGATGAGCAGGTGCATGATTTCCGTGGAGCCTTCGAAGATCCGGTTGATCCGCAGGTCGCGGAGCATCTGCTCGACTGCGGCCGGACGTTCGCCCCGGGCGGTGAGCGATTCGGCCGTCTCGTATCCACGGCCACCGCGGATCTGGACCAGTTCGTCGGCGACCCGCCACGCCATCTCGCTGGCGTACAGCTTGACCAGCGCCGCCTCGATCCGGATGTCGTTGCGGTCGTCGTCGGCGAGCAGGCAGCAGAGGTCGAGCATGGTCTCCATGCCGTACGTGGTCGCGGCGATGAAGGAGAGCTTCTGGGCGACCGCCTCGTGCTCACCCACCGGCCGGCCCCATTGGACCCGCTCCGCCGACCACTCCCGGGCCACGTTCAGCGCCCACTTGCCGGCGCCGACGCACATTGCCGGCAGCGACAACCGACCCGTGGTCAGCGTGCTCAGGGCGATCCGCAGGCCCTTGCCCTCGCCACCGATGACGTTCTCCTTCGGTACGAAGACGTCGTGGAAGCGGGTGAGACTGTTCTCCAGTCCACGCAGGCCGAGGAAGGCGTTGCGCCGCTCCACCGTGATGCCCTCGGCGTCGCCGTCGACCACGAAGGCGGTGATGCCGCCGCGACGCCCCTCGGCCTTGGGCACCCGGGCCATCACCACGAGTTGGGTGGCCACGGTGCCGTTGGTGGCCCACAGCTTCACGCCGTTGATCCGGTAGCCGGCGCCGTCCGGCGTCGGTTCGGCGGTGGTCGCCAGGCGGGCCGGGTCGGAGCCGACGTCCGGCTCGGTCAGCAGAAACGCGGAGACCTCCCCGGCGGCCAGCCGGGGCAGGAAACGACGCCTCTGCTCCTCGCTGCCGAACATCTTCAGCGGCTGCGGTACGCCGATCGACTGGTGTGCCGACAGCAACGCGCCGATCGCCGGGCTGACCGAGCCGGCCAGCATCAACGCCCGGCAGTAGTGCAGGTTGCTCAGGCCCAGCCCGCCGTACTCCCGACCGATCTTCATCCCGAAGGCACCCAGCCGGGCCAGCCCCTGGAACACCTCGTCGGGGATCCGCGCATCGCGTTCGATCGCCGCACCGTCCACCTCGGTGGCGACGTAATCGCGGAGCCGGCCGAGGAACTCCTCGGCGCGAGCCTGTTCCTCCGGATCCGGTCGCGGCCACGGATCGATCAGGTCGAGCCGCAGCCGGCCCAGGAAGAGTTCCTTGCCGAAGCTGGGCCGGTCCCAGGTGGTCTGACGGGCCGCCTCGGCGACCTGACGCGCCTCCTTCTCGGACACCTGGCCCGACGCGTCCGGCGCGGTCACCTGGCCCGGCGCGTCCGGCGCGGGGTCGGCGTTGCGGCTGTCGGTGGCTGACGGACGGTGGTTCTCGGCGATGGCCACGGCAAACCCCCGGGGGCTCGATCCGGACAGTCGGACTGTTCCGCCTGTTCAGCAGGCTACCCGCGTTTGTTACCCAAAGGTAGCCACGGATATCCGCAGCGGCGACCGGCTCAGCCCTGGTTCAGGCCGCTCGGGTCCTCGTCGTCGTCGATGTCGTCCTCACCCCAGTTGCGACGGGCGAACGGCAAGAAGATCCAGAAGGTCAGGAACCACAGGCCGGCGATACCGCTGAGCAGGAAGGCGACCGGTCGGGCGAGCACGAAATCGGTGATCAGCAGCACCGAACTCACCATCGCGACCAGCATGAAGCCGAGACCGCCGCTGGCCATCCGGTGGGCGAAGCGCACCAGTTCCGGTTTGCGGCCCTGCCGGAAGAGCGCCCGGTGGAACGCCACCGGTGAGATGATCATCGCGGTGGCGCCGGCCGCGGCCAGCAGCGCGACGATGTAGACGTCCCGCTGAAACTGGGTGGTGTCGTCGAAGCCGGCGCTGAACGGCAGGGTCAGCAGGAAGGCGAAGAGGATCTGCACGCCGGTCTGCGCGACCCGCAATTCCTGTAGCAGGTCGGCGAAGTTGCGCTGCCACCGCTGCTTCTCGGTTTCCTTTGACACTGCGAACCTCCGGGGCTCCGCCGGCCCTCGCCGCCGGCGGTCACGCTGATGCCCCGTCGGGCGCGACCCGAAACCCGTTCAGGATCCCCCGTGCCCGCTCTCCGACCGCTCAAACCGCCGGGCGCACCCGGGCCAGGATCGCCTCGGCCAGCGCCGTCGGCGCCTCGTCCGGGATCCAGTGGGTGATCCCGGCAAGTTCGACGAATCGAAAATCCCCGGTCACGTGAGCGGCGCACGCCTGCGCGGCGACCCGTCCGATGGCGACGTCACCGTCGCTCCAGACGAAGGTGGTGGGCACCGGCACCGGGCCGATCGCCGCCAGATCGGCCTTCGACATCGCCCGGTACCAGTTCAACGCGGCGGTCAACGCACCCGGCTCACGCATCGGATCGGCGTACGCGGCCACCCGGGCGGCGTCGCCGACGCCATGCAGTAGCCGCCGCAGCCCGGCCGCACCGAGCGCCAGCAACGTCTTCTCCGCCACCCCCGGCTTCCGGAACAGCAGCATGTACGCCGAGCGCGCCTTCTGCTGCGGGTCGTGTGTCAGCGCGTACGCCATGGCCGCCGGATGCGGCACGGAGACCGCGGTCAGGGTCCGTACCCGGTCCGGGTGGGTGGCGGCCAGCGCCCACCCGACGACCGCACCCCAGTCGTGCCCGACCACGTGGGCGGCGGGCACCCCGAGGGCGTCCAGCACCGCCGCCGCGTCGGCGACCAGTTCCCCCAGCCGGTACGCCTCGACCTGGGTGGGTCGGGCCTGCGGCGAGTAGCCCCGCTGGTTCAGCGCGTAGCTGTGCAGACCAGCGGCGTGCAGCGCCGGCAGCACCCCACCCCACTCGCCCGAGTGCTGCGGGAAACCGTGCAGCAGCAGCACCGGTTCGCCCTGCTCTGGACCGCCGGTGGCGACGTCGAACCGCAGACCTCGGGCATCGATACGCATGCCGGCAGCCTACCGACGACCCGACGCCGGCTCACAGAGGCGATACCGGGTCAGAGATCAACAGGGCGGCTCGGCCAGCGGCTCCATCCGGTTCCATCCGATCCAGCCTCGTTCGCGCAACAGCTCCTTCAGCCGTTGTATCCGGGGGTCGGACTCCTCGGCGAGCGCGTCCAGCAGGTCGTGCGGCATCTCGTCGTAAGACTCGTTGCTGACGTTCAGCTCGCCCGCGGCGTACGCCTGCTCGGCCAGGCAGGCCATGATGTCGGCGGCCTCCGCAAGTCGTGGATCGTCGTCGACGTCGCCGTCGAAGACCTCGGACAGCACCCGGTAGAGCCGGACGATCCGCGGGTCGTCGAGCTGCGCGAGTTTGCCGGGCATGAACTCGCGGACGCTGTCGGGCCAGCGAGCGGCGACCAGGATCCAACCGTCCCGTTCACCCGCCACCACCCGCTCGGACGCACCGATCTCCCGAAGCCGATGAAGGTAGGCGGTCACCTCCGGGGGGAGCGTCAGGCCGTCGCCGGCCGCGAGCTGCGCGATCTGCCGACGGCTGGTCTCAAGCCGTTCGATCTCATCCCGGAGGTGACTGTCGATCCTGTGGATCGCCTCCGTGAAGGTCACCGCGTCGGCTTCGAGTAGCTGATCGATCCGGGACAGCGGCACCCCGGCGTTGGCGAGAGTGCGGATCTTGATGAGCGACACGGCCGCCGTCGCGCCGTACCGCCGGTAACCCGAGGCGTCCCGCTCCGGCTCGGGCAGCAGCCCGATCTGGTGATAGTGCCGCACCGTCCGCACCGTGACACCGGCGTACGCGGCCAGTTGACCAATCGTCAGCATGCCCCGATCCTGCCGTCAGCTCGCCCGGTCCGGTCGGTGCCGACTCACGCGATCCTCCGCCGGTAGTAGATCGTGGCGGCCAGGTAGGCGACGACGAGGATGCCGAGACACCAGGCGAGTGCGGTCCAGATGTCGGAGCCGACGGGCTGCTGGGCGAACAGGTCCCGGATCGTGTTGACGATGGCGGTCACCGGTTGGTGCTCGGCGAAGGCCCGTACCGGGCCGGGCATGGTGTCGGTGGGCACGAAGGCCGAGCTGACGAACGGCAGGAAGATCAGCGGGTAGGAGAAAGCGCCCGCGCCGTCCACCGACTTCGCGGTGAGGCCCGGGATCACCGCAAGCCAGGTCAGCGCGAGGGTGAGCAGGGCCAGCATGCCTGCCGCCGCGAGCCAACCAAGCACATCCGTCCCCGGGCGGAAGCCCATGAGCAGGGCTACGCCGACGACGACCACGAGTGAGATCAGGTTGGCGACCATCGAGGTCAGGACGTGCGCCCACAACACGGCGGATCGCGCGATGGGCATCGACTGGAACCGCCCGAAGATGCCGCCCTGCATGTCCTGGAAGAGCCGGAACGCGGTGTAGGAGATACCCGAGGCGATCGTGATGACCAGGATGCCGGGGAGCAGGTAGTTCACGTACGAGTCGGACCCGGTCTCGATCGCACCACCGAAGACGTAGACGAACAGCAGCATGAAAGCGATCGGCATGATCGCGGTGGTGATGATGGTGTCCGGGCTGCGGAGGATGTGCCGCAGCGAACGCCCCAGGAGCACCGTGGTGTCGCCGAGGAAGTGCTTGTTCATCGCTGTTCCTTGTCCGTGCCGGCGCCGACGAGGGTGAGGAAGATGTCTTCGAGGCTCGGCTGCTTCTCGACGTACTCGACCTCAGCGGGTGGCAGGACCCGCCTCAGCTCTTCGAGGGTGCCGTCCACGATGATCCGGCCCTCGTGGAGGATCGCGATCCGGTCGGCGAGGTTTTCCGCCTCGTCGAGATACTGGGTGGTGAGCAGCACGGTCGTGCCGCCCTGAGCGAGTTCGTTGACGGCGTGCCACACCTCAAGGCGCGCCTGCGGGTCCAGCCCGGTGGTCGGCTCGTCGAGGAAGACGACCGGCGGGTTCCCGATCAGGCTCATCGCGATGTCCAACCGGCGGCGCATGCCCCCGGAGTACGTCGCCACCCTCCGGTCGCCCGCCTCGGTCAACGAGAAGCGCTTCAGCAGCTCGTCCGCGATCGCGCCGGGGGCCTTGAGGTGCCGCAGCCTGGCGACCAGGACGAGGTTCTCACGCCCGGTGAGGATCTCGTCGACCGCCGCGAACTGCCCGGTGAGGCTGATGGACTCGCGTACCTCGGCGGCCTGGGCCGTGACATCGAGGCCGTTGACGTGTGCGCCACCCGCGTCGGGCTTGAGCAGCGTGGAGAGGATCTTCACCACCGTGGTCTTGCCCGCGCCGTTCGAGCCGAGCAGGGCGAAGATGCTCCCCCGCGCGACCTCGAAATCCACCCCACGCAGCACGTGCAGCTTCTGGTACGACTTCTCCAGGCCCCGCACCCGAATCGCAGGCTCCTGAGACTGACTGGTTGTCGCCGGGATTGTCATGCCGGTCAGCATGGAGGGTTGACGTAGCGTCAGGGTCAAGCCCGCAGCGGCGCCATTTTCCGCAGTGGGTGGCGCGAGGTCAGTCGTACGGGCGCTTGGGGACAGGCACCTGCCGCCAGGACTCGACCTCAAGGTAGGGGATCTCGGCGTCGTTCACCGGATCCCGGCCGAGCCGGTCGCTGTAGCGACCGATCACCTCCACCCAGCTGTCGTCGGGCAACCCGGCCGGTACGTCGCCGGTCAACCCGAGCTTGACCGGGCGTCCGTCGGCGGCGCAGCAGGACAGCACCATCCGGGCCAGGATCGGCTGGCCGTCCGCGCCGGTGGCGATGAAGCCGGTGAGCTGCACCCGCCGATCGCCGATCGACGTACCCCGGTCGAACAGCGCCCGGGAGGCGTAGTCCAGAACGCTTACCTGCACCGGGTCACCCTCGGGCAGCGGCGGGTAGTCCGACTGCTGTTGGCTGCTCAGCGCCGTGCCGGCCTGGCCCGCCGCGTACGACCCGAGCGCCGGCGGGGCGACCAGCAGCAGGCCGAGCACGGGCAGGATCAGCAGCCAACCGATCCTCGGCTCGTGGTGGGCGTGCCCGTGGCCGTCGTGGCCGACGCCCGATCCGTCGGCCGGGGTCAACGCGCGGGGGGCCGGCGGGCGCAACTCGTACCAGAGCGTCATGATCGCGGCGGCGATCAGCAGCAGGCCGGCGGCGATCAGGAAGGGACGCAGGCCCTCCTTGACGTAGCGCAGGTAGAGGTCGGTGACGCTGGCCCGGATCACCGCGCCGCCGAGCAGCAGCAGGATCACCGCCTGCGCCTGCCGGTTCACAGCAGCACCGCCCCGGCGCCGACAGCGACCAGCACGGCCACCACGAAGGTGGTCGGCGCGAACCGGAACGCGAAGCGGCGGCCGAACACGCCGGCCTGCATCGAGATCAACTTGAGATCGACCATCGGCCCCACCACCAGGAAGACCAGTCGGGACGTGAGCGAGAACTGGGACAGCGAGGCGGCGACGAAGGCGTCGGCCTCCGAGCAGAGCGAGAGCAGCACGGCGAGCAGCGCCAGCGCCAGGATCGACAACCACGTGTTGTCGGCCAGGGTCTGCAACCACCGCTCCGGCACCAGCACGTTGATGCTGGCGGCGGCCATCGCGCCGAGCACCAGGAATCCACCGGCGTGGGTCACGTCGTGACGGACGGCGGCCCAGAAGGCCCGCCCCCGGGACGCGTCGTCCAACTCCGGCCGGCGCGGCATCCTGATCCATTCGGTACGCCCGAGTCGCAGCCAGAGCCAACCCATGATCATGGCGACGATCAGGCTGGCGACGCCCCGGGCGAGCACCATCTCGGGGTTGTTCGGGAAGGCGACCGCGGTGGCGGTGAGCACGATCGGGTTGACCGCCGGGGCGGCGAGCAGGAACGCCAGCGCGGCGGCCGGGGTGACGCCCCGCCGGATCAGTGACCCGGCGATCGGCACCGAACCGCATTCGCAGCCCGGCAGCACCACCCCGGCCGCGCTGGCCGCCGGCACCGCCAACGCCGGGTGTCGGGGCAACGCCTTCGCCCAGAAGGATCGGGGTACGAAGACCGCGATCACGGCGGAGAGCAGCACGCCGAAGGCCAGGAACGGCACCGCCTGCACCATGATCGAGACGAAGACGGTGGTCCAGGTCTGGATGCGGGGATCGTCCAGGGCGGCGGCGATCGGCTCCCGAAAGATGATCAGGATGATCAGCAGCGCCGCCAGGACCTCCACCGAGCCGATCCGGTCACCGAGCCAGCGCCGGGGCGGCTCGCCACCGGCGGGCTCCGGGGGACGCGTTTCGATGTCGACGCCCCCGGCCGCGGGTCGCGGCTCGGGCTCGCCCGGCACGGCCCGGTCAGTGTCTGTGGTCACCCGTCGCCCTTCGGCCGTGGCGGATCAGCGGACTGAGATTACCGTCCGGCGGGGATGACGTCGATGGATGTCACAAATATGGCCGGGCTCCGGTCGTCCCCGGCCCACCAGACGAGCCGGAGGCGAGCGCCCGTCGTGACCTGGGGAGATCACATTGCCGGTGGATCTTCCGTGGTGTTAGCGTCGGCGGGACAGACAACACCTCCGACAGGGGAGCGCACAGCGCTGAGAGTGCGGGTCCGCCCGCAGACCCTCCGTACCTGATCTGGGTAATGCCAGCGCAGGGAGTTCGGTCCACCTCCAGCCCGCCACCGTTCGGCGCCGCCGGCCGGGGCGTGCGTCTTGCCTGGTTCGCATCTGGACTGGGAGCAATCATCGTGCAGACCACCGAGAGCAACCGCTGGCGCACCATCGACATCGTGGTGGCGTCGGTCATCGCCGTCGCCTTCGGCGTCATCTTCTGGGCCTGGGGCGTGGTGTGGAGCGCCACCGAGGGCGCCTTCAGCTTCTTCCCGCCGGCACAGACCCTCATCTACGGTGTCTGGCTGGTGCCGGCCGTGCTCGGCGGCCTGGTCATCCGCAAGCCCGGCGCCTCGCTGTACTGCGAACTGCTGGCGGCGATCATCTCGGCCCTGCTGGGCAGCCAGTGGGGCACCATCGTCCTGTTGCAGGGCCTGATGCAGGGTCTCGGCGCCGAACTGGCCTTCGCCGCCTTCCGGTACCGGTCCTACCGACTGCCGGCCGCCCTGCTGGCCGGCGCGCTGACCGGCCTGAGCGCGGCGATCTTCGACTTCGTCTACTGGAACGCCGAACGCGACATCGCCACCTACCGCCTGCCCTACGCCGCGCTCACCATCATCAGCGCCACCGTCATCGCCGGTGCCGGCGCGTACGCCCTCACCCGCGCCCTGGCCCGCACCGGCGTCCTGGACCGCTTCCCCGCCGCCCGCGAACGCCCCCTCGTCTGACCCGGAATCCATCCCACGTTGATCATGAGGTTGGCGGCGGAGTTGATCTCCGAACCAGCCGTCAACCTCATGATCAACGGGAAGAAAGGAGGGTGTTGTGGGTGACGGGGTGGGGGTGCGGGGGTTCGGGTGGCGGCATGCCGGAAGGCGTGGCTGGGCGGTGCGCGGGGTGGATCTGCGGGTGGAGCACGGCGAGAAGGTGCTGCTGCTCGGAGCGTCCGGAGCCGGCAAGAGCACGTTGCTGGCGGCGTTGGCCGGGCTGCTGCCCGAGGACTCCGGGGAGCGGGAAGGCACCATCGAGATCGACGGCCAGCCGGTCGGCGAGGCCCGGGACCGGGTCGGCATCGTCTTCCAGGACCCGCAGTCCCAACTCGTCATGGCCCGCAGCGGCGACGACGTGGCGTTCGGGCTGGAGAACCGGGGCGTGCCGGCCGGACAGATCTGGGCGCGAGTGGACGGGGCACTGGACCGGGTCGGCTTCCCGTACCACCGGGACCGGCCCACCGCGGCGCTCTCCGGCGGCGAACAGCAGCGCCTCGCCCTGGCCGGGGTGCTGGCGCTGCGTCCCGGCCTGCTGCTGCTGGACGAGCCCACCGCCAACCTCGACCCGGCCGGTGCCGCCCTGATCCGCGCGGCGCTCGCCCGGGCGGTGGACGCCGACACCACCCTGATCCTGGTCGAACACCGGGTCGCCGAGGCGCTCCCCCTGGTCGACCGGGTGGTGGTGCTCGAACCCGGCGGCGGGGTCCGCGCCGACGGCTCACCGGAGGCGGTCTTCGCCGCGCACGGCGACTCACTCGCCGCCGAGGGAGTCTGGGTGCCCGGCCGGGAGAACCCGCCACGTCGGGCCGCCGGCCCGGCCGGCGAGGTGCTGCTCACCGCCGAACAGCTCGGCCAGCCACCCCGGCTGGCCGCCACCGACCTGACCGTACGCGCCGGTGAGGCGCTCGCGGTGCTCGGGCCGAACGGCGCCGGGAAGTCCACCCTGGCGCTACTGCTCGGCGGACTCCTCCGGCCCGGCACCGGGCGGCTGGCGGCGAGCCGGGGACTGGCCGGAGTGGACTCGCGGACCGCGCCGCACCGTTGGCGGGCACCGGCGCTGACCCGCCGGATCGGCTCGGTGTTCCAGAATCCCGAGCACCAGTTCGTCACCGGTACGGTCTTCGACGAGTTGGCCCTGGGCCCGCGCCGGACCGGGGCGTCCGAATCGGCGGTGCAGGACCGCGTCACGGAACTGTTGAGCCGGCTGCGGCTGGAGCGGCTCGCCGCCGCCAACCCGTACACCCTCTCCGGTGGCGAGGCGCGGCGGCTGAGCGTGGCGACCGCCCTGGCCACCGCGCCCCGCCTGCTCATCTGCGACGAACCCACCTTCGGCCAGGACCGGCGCACCTGGCGTGAGCTGGTGGATCTCCTCGCCGATCTGCGCGACGCCGGTCACGGCCTGGTCACCGTCACCCACGACGCCGACTTCGTGGCCGCGTTGGCCGACCGTACGCTGGCCCTCGCTCCCCCCGGTCCGGGACCGGAGTCGCGATGATCACCCTGGAGCCGATCGCCCGGCCGGGCGCGCCGCTGGCTCGGCGCAATCCGGTGGCCAAACTGGCAGCGGCGATGTTGTTCGCGTTTCCGCTGATGGCCACGCTGGACCCGGTCACGCCGGCCATCGCGATCGCCGTGGAACTGGCGGTGCTGCCGCTGTTCGGGGTGCACCCCGGGCTGCTGGCCCGACGGGCCTGGCCACTGCTGGCCGCCGGCGGCGGCATCCTGGTCACGCTGGTGCTCTTCGCCGCCGACCGCTCGGGCCGGGTGCTGCTCGACGTGGGGCCGGTCGTGGTGACGTCGGGGGTGCTGGTCACCGCGCTCGGCCTGGTGCTGCGGCTGTTCGCGGTGGCGTTGCCCGGCGTGATCGTCTTCGCCACCACCGACCCGACGGACCTGGCCGACGCGCTGGTGCAGAACGCCAGGGCACCCGCCCGGTTCGCGATCGGCGCATTGGCGGCGTTCCGGTTGGTGCCGCTGCTCGGCCAGGAGTGGCAGATGATCACCATGGCGCGCCGGGCGCGCGGAGTCGAGGCGGGGCGCGACCCGGTGGCCCGACTACGGCTGTTCGTCTCGACGGCGTTCACGCTGCTGGTCGGGGCGATCCGGCGGGGCACCCGGCTCGCGGTGGCGATGGACGCCCGAGGCTTCGACAGCGGCACCCCGCGCACCTTCGCCCGCCGACAGCGTTTCGTCGCGGCCGACTGGCTGCTCGTCGTCGGCGCGACGGCGACCTCCGGGGCCGCGCTGGCCGTCAGCGTGGCGCTCGACACCTTCCGCCCCCTGCTCGGCTGACGCCACCGCCGACACGCGTCGAAGCGGGTTGGTGAGCGGCGGCCCGATCGACGCCACACATGGTCGGGATCGCATGTTCGCATGTTCGCCGCGAAGGTGACACGCCGCGTTCCCCCGCTACGACCAGATTGGCCTGCGACGACTCCTCGATCGATCTGGAGCAGCAGATGGGCCACGGCCACGCGCACCATCACGACCACGACGCCGCCAGCGGGACCGACGTGCCCCCGGCGCTCGACCTGTCCATCCCCGACAGCGACCTGCCGCCGGCCGACCTGAATCGGCGCGGTTTCCTGCGTAACGCCGGCCTGCTCGGTGCCGGCGCGGCCACCACCGTGCTGGCGACCGGCACCCCGGCGGTGGCCGGTGGTCATGACCACGGTCACGGCCACGGGCCCGGCGGAGACCACGGCAGGACAGGCGGGTTCCACTGGCTCGCGGGCGACCACCACATCCACACGCAGTACAGCTCCGACGCCATGTACCGGGTGATCGACCAGGCCCGGCACGCGCGGGCGTACGGCCTGGACTGGATGGTCGTCACCGACCACGGCAGCGCGACGCACGCGAAGATCGGCGTGGAGAAGGTCAACCCGGACATCGTCGCCGCCCGCTCCCGGCTCAAGGATCTGCTGATCTACCAGGGCCTGGAGTGGAACATCCCGGCGGCCGAGCACGCCACCGTCTTCGTGCACCCCGGACGCAACGAGGTCGCCGTGCTCAAGGAGTTCGAGAACTCCTTCGACGGCAGCGTCCGCAGTGCCGGCGACAACACCCCGGCGAACGAGGCGCTGGCCGTCGCCGGCATCAAGTTCCTCGGCGAGGCGGTACGCAAGCGCCGCGTCGAGGGTGCGCTCTTCCTGGCCAACCACCCGGCCCGGCGGGGCATCGACTCCCCGCACGAGATCCGGGCCTGGCGCGACGCCGACCCGAGCGTCGCCATCGGGATGGAGGGCGCACCGGGCCACCAGGCCGCCGGCCTGCCCCGGGACAGTGGCGGCCGGGCCCGCGGCTACTACGACAACAACCCGTCGGCCAACTCGTTCCCCGGCTACCCGCTGGAGAGCTACCGCACCTGGGGTGGGTTCGACTGGATGACCTCGACGGTCGGCGGGCTCTGGGACAGCCTGCTCGCCGAGGGCCGGGCCTGGTGGATCAGCGCCAACTCCGACTCGCACGTCAACTACCTGGACACCTCGCAGCGGGGCCCGGGCAGCGACTTCAACCTCAACGGCAGGTACAACGACCCGGTCCACGGACCGGTGATCACCGACGCCGGTGACTACTGGCCGGGGCAGTACAGCCGCACCCATGTCGGAGCGAGCAGCTTCAACTACCGGGCGGTCATGGACGGTCTGCGCGCCGGCCGGGTCTGGGTCGACCACGGCGGTCTGATCAAGGGGCTGGACGTCCGCGCCCGCGTCGCCGGTGACCGGCGGGCCAACTCGGGCACGCCGCTCGGCGGGGTGCTGCGGGTCCGGCGTGGCACCGCCGTCGACGTGACCATCGACATCGATCTGGCCGACATCCCGAACTGGTCGCAGTTCGTGCCGGTGCTCGCCCGCGTCGACGTGATCGCCGGCCGGGTGACCGGCCCGGTGGCCGACCAGGACAGCTTCACCGCCCCGAACACCAAGGTGGTCAAGTCGTTCGACGTCACCGCCAAGACCGGCCGGGTCTCGTTCAGCTACTCCTTCGGCCGGGTGGATCAGCCGTTCTATCTGCGCATCCGGGGTACCGACGGCAAGCGTAGCCAGCCCGGTCTGATGGGTGCGGGGGTCGACCCGTTCGGTCCCGCGTTGGACGTCGCCGGTGCCGCCAACCCGTGGGAGGACCTGTGGTTCTACGCCAACCCGATCTGGGTCCTGCCGAAGTGATCGTCGGCCTCAGCCTGGGGCACCGCACCCTGCGTGAGGCCGACCACTGGCTCACCGAGCAGGTGACAGGGTTCGGGCCGGATCTGGTCGCCTGCACCCACCTGGTCGCCGAGCCGTACCCGCATGTGGCGCTCAGTGTGGCCGGCACGGCGGCCGAGCGGCTCGCGGAGCTGGCGGTCGCCCCGCCCGAGCTACGGACCGCAGCGGCCCGGGCAGCCGGTGAGCACGCCGCCCGCCGCTCCGGCCGCGCGGTGCGCTACCCGGGCGCGGACCGGATGGTCGGCACCCTCACCGTCGCCGAACTGCTCGCCGCCGGGGCGATCGAGCGGGTGGTGGCGCTGGGCGGGACACCGGTGACCCCGGACGCGCCGGTACACACCAGGGACTTCGTCCGGCCACAGTGGCAGGACGGCGAGCTGGTCCTGGTCACCATGCCGCACCACGCGGGCGGCCTGGCCCCGTTCGAGGTGCCCGACCCGACGCCCTGCTGCGCCGACCACTGAGGTGATCCTCCGACCGTGGCGCCCGGCACCGGCGCGACGCGGGAGGGCAACGGGCCGGGTGCGCGTACCGACGCGCACCCGGCCCGCGCGCGGACCGTCAGCTACGCCGGAAGGCGTAGCGGCGGACCTGGCCGGTCCGCTGGCCGCGTCCGACACCGGAGGTGCCGGTGGCCGGTGGCCCCGCCATGGGGGCGGCCGGTCGCCCGGCCGGCCGGGTGGGCACCGGCGCGATCGCGACGTCGCCCAGGTTCGCCGGTGTGACGGCGGCGAGTTCCGCCGAGTGGCGGTCGGGACGGGACTTGCCTGAGCTGCGCTTGGCGGGCATCTGTGCCTCCTCGCTCGGCCGGCAACCTGCGGACGGTCGGCCGACCAGATGAGGACCGCCACCAGGGCGGTCGGGGACGGTTCGGACTGCTGCCCGGGACCGGCCACGGAGGACGCCACCGCCGACGGCGGGTGGACACGCGGACGCCCGGGAGCACACGGGTCGCGGCACGACAGCGGCGAACCCGGCTCAGGTAAGGGGCGTCAGTAGCGCATGCCCGCACGTTATCGGCCGGGCGGGGCCGGTGCATCCGAATTAACGTCACCGGTCCGCGCGAGCGATCGGGGTGCGCTACGCGACCACCTGATGACCAGCGGTGGGGGGACGACGCGCACCGGACCCATGCCGCGATACCGTCGCAGCACTACAGGTAGACGGCGGAAGGTGGCGACGAGGATGGCGGATCGGGCTACGGCGCAGATCGGTGTGACGGGACTGGCGGTGATGGGTCGCAACCTGGCCCGCAACCTGGCCCGCAACGGGTTCACCGTGGCGTTGCACAACCGCTCGCCGGAGCGGACCCGGTCGCTCGTGGCGGAGCACGGCGACGAGGGCACCTTCGTCCCGACGGAGTCCCTGGCGGACTTCGTCGCCGCGCTGGAGCGCCCCCGCGCGGTGATCATCATGGTCAAGGCGGGGGGACCCACCGACGCGGTGATCGACGAGTTGGTGCCGCTGCTGGAAGCGGGCGACATCATCATCGACTGCGGCAACGCGCACTTCGCCGACACCCGTCGCCGGGAGGAGACGCTGCGGGCCAAGGGCCTGCACTTCGTCGGCACCGGTGTCTCCGGTGGCGAGGAGGGGGCGCTGTGGGGGCCGAGCATCATGCCGGGCGGCTCGGCCGAGTCGTACCGCAAGCTCGGACCGATCTTCGAGAAGATCGCCGCGCAGGTCGAGGGCGTGCCCTGCTGCCAGCACGTCGGGCCGGACGGTGCCGGGCACTTCGTCAAGATGGTCCACAACGGCATCGAGTACGCCGACATGCAGCTCATCGCCGAGGCGTACGACCTGCTGCGGGCCGGGCTGGGCGCGGAGCCGGCGGAGATCGCGCAGATCTTCCGGGAGTGGAACTCCGGCGAGCTGGAGTCCTTCCTGATCGAGATCACCGCCGACGTGCTGGCGCACACCGACGCCGCCACCGGGCGGGCGTTCGTGGACGTGGTGCAGGACCGGGCCGAGCAGAAGGGCACCGGCCGGTGGACCGTCCAGATCGCCCTCGACCTGGGCATCCCGATCACCGGCATCGCCGAGGCGACCTTCGCCCGGTCGCTGTCGGGGCACGTGGGTCAGCGCGAGGCCGCGCTGCGGGCCTTCCCCGAGGCCGGCGAGAAGTGGCAGGTCAGCGACCGCGAGGCATTCATCGAGGACGTACGGCGCGCGCTGCTGGCCTCGAAGATCGTCGCGTACGCCCAGGGCTTCGACCAGATCCGCGCCGGCAGCGCCGAGTACGACTGGGGCATCGACCTGGGCGGCACGGCGACGATCTGGCGCGGCGGCTGCATCATCCGGGCCCGGTTCCTGGACCGCATCAAGCAGGCGTACGACGAGCAGCCGGAGCTGCCCACCCTGCTGGTCGCACCGTGGTTCGCCGACACCGTGCGCGACGGCGTGCCGAGCTGGCGGCGGGTGGTGGCCGAGGCGGCCCGGGCGGGCGTACCGGCGCCCGCGTTCGCCTCGTCGCTGGCGTACTTCGACGCGCTGCGGGCGGACCGGCTGCCGGCCGCACTGATCCAGGGACTGCGCGACAACTTCGGCGCGCACACCTACCGCCGCGTCGACCGGGACGGCTCGTTCCACACCCTCTGGGCCACCCCCGACCGCGCCGAGGTCGAGGCCTGACCCGCAAGCCCCCGAAATACGGCATCTCGCGGTATCCCTCAGCAGGGATACCGCGAGATGCCGTATTGCTGGGCTACCGGTCGCACCGGTCGCGTCAGAAGAAGCGGCGGCGCTTTGCCTGCCGAGGGCGGATCAGGTCGGCGCCCTTGTTGAGCAGTCGAGTGGCCCGGTTGGGGCCACGGCGGGACTCCAACGTGTGGCTCAGCTTCCGGGCTCCGGCGGCGGCGACCGGTACCGCGATGGCCATCACCGCCCACTGCCCGATGCGCTTGCGGATCATATGGGTTCACCTCCGTCAGTGGCTGCTGCCGGCGGTGATACCCAGTGTGGCCGCCGGGTATGCGCTCAGGCGGCCGGGAGCACCGACGCTCAGCCGGCCGGCACCGTGGCTGTCGAGGTGGTCGGAGCCACCGGGTTGGGCAGTGCGCCACCGAACCGCCGGTCGCGCTGGGCGTACAACTCGCAGGCGTACCACAGGTGCCGGCGGTCGAAGTCCGGCCAGAGCGTGTCCAGGAAGATCAGCTCGGCGTACGCGCTCTGCCAGAGCAGGAAGTTCGAGGTCCGCTGCTCGCCGGAGGGTCGCAGGAACAGGTCCACCTCGGGCACCTCAGGGTGATAGAGATACCGCTGGACCGTCTTCTCGGTGACCTTGGCCGGATCGAGCCGGCCGGCGGCCACCTCCCGGGCGATCGCGGCGGCCGCGTCGGCGATCTCCGCCTGCCCGCCGTAGTTCACGCAGAACTGAAGGGTCAGCGTCGAGTTGCCGCGGGACATCTCCTCGGCGGTCTGCAACTCGCTGATGACGCTCTTCCACAGCCGCCCGGCCCGACCGGACCACACCACCCGCACCCCGAGGTCGACCAGCTGGTCCCGGCGGCGGCGGATGACATCCCGGTTGAAGCCCATCAGGAACCGCACCTCATCGGGTGAGCGTCGCCAGTTCTCGGTCGAGAAGGCGTACGCCGACAGGTAAGGAATACCCAACTCGATGGCGCCCTCGACGGTGTCGAAGAGGGAGAACTCCCCCGCCTCGTGGCCCTTGGTGCGCGCCAGGCCGCGTTCCTTGGCCCACCTGCCGTTGCCGTCCATCACCACGGCGACGTGGCGGGGCACCGCCCCCGGTGGCAGCGCCGGCGGTCGGGCCCCCGACGGATGCGGTGTCGGCGGCACCGGTTCGCGCCGCCCGGCCCTGGACGATCGGATCACTCGCTTCTCTCCCTACTCACGTCCGGTGACGCCCGGTCGGGCGGCAGCGCCGCACCGGCCGGGGCCACGGTGCCGGCATCGCCGGTCGTTCGCCGCGCGCCGGATGCCGGGGGCATCCCACCCCGGTCGACCAGCGGCAGCGAGCGTAGCGCGCGTTCCAGGTGCCACTGCAGGTGCGCCGCGACCAGGCCGCTGCATTCCCGGCGTACCCCGTTCTCGGTGGCGTCGGCGACCCGCCAGTCACCCACGGTCAACGCCGACATCAGGTCGATGGTGGCCGGGGCCGGGTGGGCGGCCCCCGGTGGCCGGCAGTCCGGGCAGACCGCGCCCCCGGCCGGCACCGAGAACGCCCGATGCCGGCCCGGGGTGCCACAGACCGCGCAGGCGGTCAACGCCGGCGCCCAGCCCGCCAACGCCATCCCGCGCAGCAGATACGCGTCGAGCACCAGCGTGGTGGCATGCCCACCGTCGGCGAGGGCGCGCAGCGCGCCCAGGGTGAGCTGGAACAGCCGCAACGACGGTTCCCGCTCGACCGGGGTCAGCCGCTCGGCGGTCTCGGCTATCGCGCTCGCGGCGGTGTAGCGGGGATAGTCACCGAGAAACCGCTTGCCGTAGAGGTCGATCCCCTCGACCTGGCTGACGCTGTGCAGCGAACTGCCCTGCTCCCCCTTGGGGTCGCCGGCCAGCTGCACATCGACGTGGCCGAAGGGCTCCAGCCGGGCACCGAACTTCGACATGGTCCGGCGTACCCCCCGGGCGACCGCGCGGAGCCGGCCGTGCCGCCGGGTGAGCAGGGTGATGATCCGGTCGGACTCGCCGAGTTTCTGCACACGCAGCACCACCGCGTCGTCGCGGTATAGCTGTCGGCGGTACCCGGCCATCGCGCCATTCTCCCCTCCGGCCGGAAATCAGGTCCGACCCCGGGTCGGAATTCAGGGTCCGCTCGGGGTCGCCGTGCCGGCGAACCCGGATGCGCGCGCGGTCGCGCCGGTCGTAGCGTGCTCGGCATGGCTTCGCACCGGACCAGCACCGTCTCCCGGCCCACCGCCGCGGATCAGCCCACCGCCGTGCGCCGAACCACCGCCCCGCGAGCGAGGGCCGCCCGCCGGGCCGGCGTGGCGGTCGCCGCGACCGCCGCCCTCATCGTCCTGGTCGGGTGCGACAACCTGTCGTACCGGCGGCTGGACTTCGACACCACCGAGGCCGCCCGGATCACCGCGATCCAGGTGCTGCCCGGTGCCGGCGACGTGATGGTCCGGGCGGACGGCGGGGCGGACGAGGTACGCGTCAAGCGCATGGTGCGCTACCAGGGCGGCCAGCCGGACACCAGCTACGAGATCAAGGGCGGGGAGCTGGTGCTGGACACCTCCTGCGGCCCCCGGTGCAGCGTCTCCTACGAGGTGACGGTCGGTGAGGGGGTGAGCGTGCGGGGCGAGACCGGCTCCGGGAACGTCGACCTCGGCCGCGTCGGCCAGGTGGATCTCAAGGTCGGCTCCGGCGACGTCCGGGTGGCCGCGGCGACCGACACGGTGCGGGTGGAGACCGGCTCCGGCAACATCGAGGTGTACGAGGTGACCGCACCCGTGGTGATGCGGGCCTCCTCCGGTGACGTGACGGGCAGCCGCCTCGGCGACAGCGTGGACGCGGAGACCAAGTCCGGCAACGTCAGCCTCGAACTGGACAAGCCCGCCTCCGTACGGGCGCACGCGTCGAGCGGCAACGTCGACCTGATCGTGCCGGAAGGCGCGTACCAGGTCCGGTCGAGGGTCGGCTCCGGTCAGATCGAGCTGGGCGTGACGCCCGACCCGTCCGCCACAACCGTGCTCGACCTGCGCACCGGCAGCGGCGACATCACCGTCACCTCGCGATGACTTCGCCACCTCGGCCACGCTGTTCCGGGACCGCCGAACGTTCCGCCGCTCCGGGGCTCGGTTCGTGCTCGTCGCCGACGCGGGACTCCGCATGCCGGCGGACGGGGCGCGACGCCGGGCGACGGCCACCGGGAACCAGCTCTGGCCGACGCCTCGCCGCCACGTCCTCGACCCAGCCCACCAGTACGGTGACCAGACCCACCAGCAGGAAGACCAGGGCCACCCGGATCGCCAGGCCCAGCGGATCCTGATGCGACCAGCCGACCACGTCGACCAACGGGGTCAGCGCGACCACGAACGCCATGTGCCACAGGTAGACCGTCAACGCCCGCCGGTTCAGCACGGTGACCGCCCGGCCGAACAACGCGCCACGGTCCACCCAGGCCGCGGTCGCCGGTGCCCTACCCAGCGCCACCAGGATGAACGCGGCCGACCAGAACGCGTTGCCGAGCGGAATGTCGTTGAGGTCGTAGCCACGCGGGCCCGCGTGAGTCAGCACCCAGGCACCACCCATCGCGGCGAGCGCGACCGCCGTCGGCACCAGAATCCAGGCGCTCAGGCGGCGCAGCATCCCGCTCTGGTGGGCGAAACCCAGCAGCCACGCCCCGAAGTAGAGCCCGAAGTGGCGCAGCACGACCGGCGGGTTCTGATAGATGCCCAACTCGATGACCAGCAGCAGGCAGTACGGGGCGAGCAGGGTGGGCAGCGGGAAGCGGCGGAACAGCCACAGCGCGGCCGGCGAGGCGAGAACGAACCAGAGGTAGTCACGCAGGTACCAGATCGGGCTCAGCGCCAGCGCACCCCAGTAGTTGGCCGGCGGGTCGGCCACCGGAAAGAGCCAGAGCAGCACCGTCGGAGACAGCGGCAGCCCGGTGAGCAGCATCGCCGGCACGAAGATCGCGGCGACCACCCACAGCGATGGCAGCAACCGCCGCAGTCGCCGCCCCACCGCCACCGGCCCGGACCGCAGCAGGGACGCGGCCATCAGCGAACCGGCCAGCGCGAACATCACCGACATCGCCGGGAACAGCAGCGTAAGCGATCCCCAGCCGGTGACGTGGTACACGACCACCCGCACGATGGCCAGAGCGCGCAGCAGGTCCAGGTATCTGTTTCGCATCAGCCTGCATCTGTGTCAGGGGGGTCGGAGGCTCTTGCTCTCCTACCCTCCGCTGCCCGCCGACGAACCGGCCAGAGACCCACTACGTTAGTGAAAATCCCCATCTGCCTGACCGGTCCCGATCAGACGCTCCGGCGCGGGTCGGGTCGTCCGATCGCACCGCTGAGCCGGATCGGCTCAGAACCCGAGCTTGCGCAGCTGCTTGGGGTCGCGCTGCCAGTCCTTGGCCACCCGTACGTGCAGATCGAGGTAGACCTTCGTGCCCAACAACTCCTCGATCTGCCGCCGCGCGGCGGTGCCGACCCCCTTGAGCCGAGCACCCCGATGCCCGATGATGATCGCCTTCTGGCTGGGCCGCTCCACGTACACGTCGGCGTAGATCTTGGTCAGCCGGTCCTCCGGGATCATCTCCTCCACCACCACGGCGATGGAGTGCGGCAACTCGTCCCGGACACCCTCCAGCGCGGCCTCCCGGATCAGCTCCGCCACCAGCACCTGCTCCGGATCGTCGGTGAGCATGTCGTCCGGGTACAGCTGCGGCGACTCGGGGAGATAGCGCGTCATCACCTCGACCAGGGTGTCCACCTGGTGTCCGGAGACCGCGCTGACCGGCACGACCTCCGCGAAATCCCCCAACTCACTGACGGCGAGCAGCTGCTCGGCCAGTCGCTTGCGATCGACCAGGTCGGTCTTGGTGACCACCGCCAGCACGGTCGCCTTCAGCTCGGCCAGCTCCCCGGTGATGAACCGGTCGCCCCGGCCGATCGGCTCGTCGGCCGGGATGCAGAGACCGATCACGTCGACCTCGCTCCAGGTCTGCCGCACCAGATCGTTGAGCCGCTCGCCCAACAGGGTGCGGGGGCGGTGCAGGCCCGGAGTGTCGACCAGCACGAGCTGCGACTCCGGCCGGTGCAGCACCGCCCGGATGACGTGCCGGGTGGTCTGTGGCTTGTTCGACGTGATCGCGATCTTCTGCCCGACGATGGCATTGGTCAACGTGGACTTGCCGGCGTTGGGCCGCCCGACGAAACACGCGAAACCCGCCCGGTAGGAGCGCTCGCTCATGCCCGCACTCCGCCCCGCTCGCTCATGCGGTCACCGTGCCGAGCACCGTGCCGTCCGGCCCGGCCACGTGCACCGGCGCGTCGGCGGCCAGGTCACGCACGGCCGCGTAGCCGGCACCGTCCAACGTGGACGCCTCGGTCACGACCACCGCGGCCTCCAACCGGGTGGCACCCGCCGCAGCCGCCGAGGCGACCGCCAGTTGCAGCGCGGTGATGGTCAGCGAGGGCAGCGACACGCTGGCCGCCGCATACGTCCGGCCGTCCTGATCCCGGACCGCGGCACCCTCCACGGCGCCCACCCGGCCCCGGGCACCCCGGGCGAGGATGACCAGCTTGCCGTCCTCGGCGCTCAATTCGGAGCCGGTGGACCGGACGGCCGGCACGGCGGGTGACTCAGGCATCGGCGGGCTGCCTCTCCTCGGATTGGTCGGTGTCGGAACGGGACGCGGTCGGCGGGCCGCCCGGAGCGTCCTTCGTGTTGGTCGGCTCCACCCGGCGCACCAGCACCGTGTCGATCCGGTTGCGGCGACCCGTGGTGCCCTCGGCGACCAGGCGCAGGCCGGCCACCTCGACCCGCGCGCCCGGAATCGGCACCCGACCCAGGGCCTGGGCGAGCAGACCACCCACGGTCTCCACCTCGTCGTGCGGCAGCTCGGTGTCGAACAGCTCGCCGAGATCCTCGACCGGCAGCCGTGCGGTGACCCGCACCGCACCGTCGGGCAACTGCTCGACAGGTGGGCGCTCGACGTCATACTCGTCGGTGATCTCCCCGACGATCTCTTCGAGAATGTCCTCGATGGTGACCAGGCCGCCGGTGCCGCCGTACTCGTCGACCACGATGACCAGGTGGTTGCGGGCGGCCTGCATCTCCGACAGCAGATCGTCGACGGGCTTGGACTCGGGCACGAAGGTCGCCGGCCGCATCAGCTCGGCCACCGGCAGCTGACGATCCTCGACAGCCCCGCCCTGGGTACGCCGGATCAGGTCCTTGAGATACAGGATGCCGAGCACGTCGTCCACGCTCTCGCCGATCACCGGAATCCGGGAGAAGCCGGAGCGCAGGAACAGCGCGAGCGCCTGGGAGAGGTTCTTGCCCGACTCGATCCACACCATCTCGGTACGCGGCACCATCACCTCGCGGACGATGGTGTCGCCGAGCGCGAAGACCGAATGGATCATCTGCCGCTCGCCGTGCTCCACCACGCCCCGCTGCTCGGCGAGGTCGACCAGCTCACGCAGCTCGACCTGGGTGGCGAACGGCCCCTCCCGAAAACCACGGCCCGGCGTGACCGCGTTACCGATCAGGATCAGCAGGGAGGCCAGCGGGTTGAGCACCCGGCCCAGCCAGCGCACCAGCGGCGCGGCCGAACGGCCCACCACGTACGCGTGCTGCCGGCCGAGAGTACGCGGACCCACGCCGACCACGACGAAGCTGACCACGGTCATCGCCCCGGCGGTGACCAGCGCCGCCCGCCAGCCGGCGCCGAAGGTGTCCACCGCCACCAGCGCCACCAGCGTGGTGGCGGTCAGCTCGGCGAGCAGCCGGAGCAGCAACAGGAGATTGAGATGCCGGACCACGTCACCGGCGACCGTCTGAAGGGTGCGCGCGCCCCGGATCCCCTCTCGGGCCAGCTCGGCCGCCCGGGCCGGTGAGACCGCGGCCAGGGCGGCCTCGGTCATCGCGATCAGGCCGGCAAGCACCACCAGCCCGGCAGCGAACACGAGCAGTTGCAGGTCGGGTAGGCCAGTGGCGGCCGCGGCCAGCGGAGTGTCCATCACCGGGAGCGGGCCGACCGCCAGCTCGCCAGCAACCGGGCCTGGAGACCGAACATCTCCCGCTCCTCCTCCGGCTCCGCATGGTCGTAGCCGAGCAGGTGCAGGACACCGTGCACGGTGAGCAGATGCAGCTCGTCGGCGGTGCGATGCCCGGCGGTGGCGGCCTGCTTCGCCGCCACCTCCGGACAGAGCACGATGTCGCCGAGCAGTGCGGGCTCACCACCGGCGGCGGCGGTCTCACCCGGCCCGTGGTCGACGCTGCCCTCGTCCATGGGAAAGGCCAGCACGTCGGTCGGACCGTCGCCGCCCATCCAGCGATGGTTCAGCTCGGTCATGTAGTCGATGTCGACAAGCAGCACGGAAAGCTCGGCGAGCGGGTTGACTCCCATCTCGTCGAGCGCATGCCGGGCGACGGCGAGCACGGCGTCGGTGTCGACCTCGGCACCGGACTCGTTGGCGATCTCGATGGACAACTGTCTTCCCTCGGTCTAGCGGCGCCGGCCGCCGCGGTTGCCCTGGGCGCTGCGCCCGGACACCGCGTGCACGCCCTGCGCCTGCTGGTTCTCGGCGTCCCACCGCGCGTACGCGTCGACGATCTCCCCGACCAACCGGTGACGCACCACGTCGGCGCTGGACAGCTGCGCGAAGTGCACGTCGTCGACCCCGGCCAGGATGTCCCGGACGACCCGCAGCCCGCTTGTCGTCCCACCGGGCAGGTCGACCTGGGTGACGTCGCCGGTGACTACGATCTTGGAGCCGAAGCCGAGCCGGGTGAGGAACATCTTCATCTGCTCGGGCGTGGTGTTCTGCGCCTCGTCGAGAATGATGAACGCGTCGTTGAGCGTGTTGTGCGTGACCAGGAAGTCATCGGTGACATACAGCGAATCCTCCGCCGCCACCTGGATGCACATCGTCTCCTGGACACCGGCGGGAACGATCGAGTCGATGAAACGCATCGGCCGGCCGCCGCCGCACTCCTCGTACCGCTGGCGCTTACGCGACAACCGGAACGGCGGTACGCCCTCCGGCAAGCGGATCTCCACGACATAGGCGTCCGACCGGTGGGCGACCGGTCGACCGTTGGCCAGGCCAGGCTTGCGGCCCTCGGCCACTCGAACACGCCACGTCGCCACGCCACCGAGTGACTGGACCAGGTGGACGACATCGTCACGCAGTCGGGGAGAGGTCGTCGAGTACTGCACCCGGCAGGTACGTCCGGCCTGCCCGCCGTCGGTGTCCAGCAGCCCCTGCAGGACGGCCAGGCGGACATCGACGCTGTTCTGGAGATAGACGGACGGGACGAACTTGGTACCTGACTTCGTCCCGTCCAGCCCCAACTCGCGGAGCGCGACCGTCACCGGGTTCGCGACGATCACCCCGCCTAGCTGCCCCTTGGTGTGCCGGAGCACAAAGTCGTACTCGCTCTTGCGGTGCAGCTCGATGTCGACCAGATCGTCCTCGATCGCCCGGGCGAGCTCGGGGTCCGCCGTGGTGAACCCCGGCGTCGTCCGGCACGAGATCGACCCGTCACCGAGCAGCAGGCCGAGGACGTACGGATCGAGCGGAACGTCCTGCGGCTCCAACTGCACCGGAGCCACAACCGGCAGTTCGTAACGGCGGATGTCACCCCGCCGCTCCTGCCCGATCATCTCCTGGGTCTCCAGCGTGCGCCGGCGACCACGCCGCTTGTCCTCGGGGGTGGCCACGGTCCAGAGGTGCTCACCGCAGCACAGGGTGGAGGCCCCGTCCTGCGTGGTCACCCGGTAGACCTGCTTGGGCCCTTGCGGGTAGATCCCGATCACGGGGGTCGGCATGCCGTTCGAGCCGATCACCAGGTCGCCAACCTGGAGTGAGCCGAACCGCTTGAAGCCCTCCGGGGTCAGCACGCGGGCGTCGTACGGCTGCGCCCGACCCCTCATATATGCGAGGGGGGCGACCTCGATCGTGCCGGCGGCCATCAGCTTCGGGATGGTCTCCGGGTCGAGCATGTCGTGCAGGGCGTCGTAGAGCGGGCGCAGGTAGGGGTCGATCTTCTCGTTGAGCGTGCCCGGCAGGAAACCGAGTCGCTCCCCCGCCTCGACCGCCGGCCGGGTCAGGATGATCCGGTTGATCTGCTTGGCCTGCAACGACTGCACCGCCTTGGCCATGGCGAGGTAGGTCTTGCCGGTACCCGCCGGGCCGATGCCGAAGACGATGGTGTGCCCGTCGATCGCGTCGACGTAGCGCTTCTGACCCAGCGTCTTGGGACGGATGGTGCGCCCGCGCCGGGAGAGGATGTTGAGGGTCAGGACCTCGGCGGGCCGCTCCGTGCCACCCTGTTCGAGCATGCCGACGGTACGCCGGACGGCATCTGTGGTCAGGGTCTCGCCTTTCTCGATGAGTTCGAGCAACTCGCTGAAGAGCCGCTCGGCGAGGGCGTTGTCGGCGGGAGCGCCGGTGATGGTGATCTCGTTGCCACGCACGTGCACGTCACTGTTCACCGAGCGCTCGACCAGTCGCAGGATCTCGTCACCCGCGCCGAGCAGGTTGACCATGATCTTCGAATCGGGAACCGTGATCCTGGTCTGCACCCGGGGCGGGCCGGGAGGTGGGGTGCCGGTCATAGGTCGGGCCCGAGGGCCCTGCGCCACCTGCTCTCGATCTCGGTGCCGGGCCCGTGGCACGGCGTGTGGACGTTGCCACCATCGTATCGGTTCAACGGCGGGGACACGCTGCCCATTTCCGCCGCTGTGACGCCCCGGCACCACCGGACAGAGCAGGGCATTCCACCCCGACGTACCGCCCGGTCAGACGCGGAAGTCGAAACCGTCGAAGGTCTCCTGGCGGCGGGTGAACCGGTAGGTCGCCCAGTGCATCCGGACCACCGCGCCGGCGGAGTCACGGGTCAACCGGAGCAGCTCGCCGTTCTCCCGGCCGGAGGCGGTACGGAACACGTCCGGCTGGCCCGGCACCGGGGCGAACACCGCCGGCGGCTTTCCCGGCGGGTCACCGGCGCCACGGGCCCGCAGGGCCCCCTCGTGCCACGAGAAGACGTACTCGAAGCCCTCGCCCCACCAGCGGCCGAGCAGCCCGCGCACGTCCGGCGGCGCCGGCTCACCGGGACGCCACGGGTCGATGTCGGCCGGATCGTGCTCGACTGCGGCGGCGAGCAGCCGGTGCGGCAGTTCCAGCAGCTCGACGGCGGTGCCGGAGGAGCCCAGCACGGCGGCGCCGAACGCCCCCGGGGTGCCCTCGCCGCCCCGGCGGCCGTACGCCCCGGCGAGGAAGCCGGGCATCGCCCCGTCGTGCCCGACGTGCACCACCCGCTCCCCTCGGGGCACCAGAATCAGGCCGAGACCGAACCCGCCGGCCCACACCGCCTCGTCGGTGACCGTCACCGGCCAGCGCATCTCGTCAAGCGTGGCCGGGGCGAGCACCCGACCCGCCGCGTCCAACGCCGCCGGGTCGGCCAGGAAGGCGGCCCACCGGGCCATGTCGGTGGCCGTGCTCCACAGTTGCGCGGCAGGGCTCACCGCGCCAAAGTCGGTGGGCGGCTCCGGATGCGCCTCGTCGGAGTACGCGTCGACCAGGTACCCGGTCGCGGCGCGCGGGCCCGGGACGGTGGTGGTGGCGGTCAGTCCGAGCGGGGTCAGCACCCGCTCGGTCAGCGTCTCCGCCCAGGTGCCGCCGCGTACCTGCCCGACCAGGTGGCCGAGCAGTGCCATGCCGAGGTTGGAGTAGTGGTAGCGGCGGCCGGTCGGCAGCACCCGCTCGGCCCGGGCCAGCTCGGTGATCAGCTGGTCGGCGTCCGGCGCCCGCAGCGTGTCCCAGACGTCGCCGTACGGTTCCCGTTGCAGGCCGGCGGTGTGCGACAGCAGCCGGCGTACGGTCAGCTCGCCGTGCGCCGGCAGGTCGAGGTGCCGGCGCAGCGGGTCGTCGAGGTCGAGCAGCCCGTCGTCGCGGCACTGCATGACCAGCACGGCGGTGAACGTCTTGGTGACCGAGCCGATCCGGAACCGGGTCTGGTCGTCCAGGGCGGCGGCGTTGCCGGTGCCGCCGGCGGCGCATGTCCACAACGGCCGGTCGGCGCGGTGCACCGCCGCCGAGATCGCGGGCACCCGGGCCTGCGCCTGGACCTGGCGCACCATCCGGTCCAGGCGATCGGCTGCGGAGGTGCGGCCGGCGGCGGAGGTCATCCGAGGTTCCGGGCCAGCATCGGGCCGAGGGGGGCGCCGCCGAGCACGTGGGCGTGCACGTGGAAGACCTCCTGGCCGCCGTACGCTCCGGTGTTGAACATCAGCCGGAACCCGTCGCCGAGCAGGCCCTCGTCCTCGGCCACCGCGGCGGCGGTGGCCAGCACCTCGCCGGCCAGCCCCGGATCACCCTGGCCCAGCGTGGCCACGTCGGCGTAGTGCTCCTTCGGAATGACCAGCACGTGCACCGGTGCCTTCGGGTCGATGTCGCGGAAGGCGAGCGTGGTGGGTGTCTCACGGACCACGGTGGCCGGAATCTCTCCGTCGACGATGCGGCAGAACAGACAGTCGCTTCCCATCCGGGCAGTGTAAGGAAGGGGTCCGCGGCGATGTTCCCGCGACGCTCACCACCGCAGCAGGCGGGTGGCGAGGACCGCCAGGGCAGCCACCCCGGCGGTGGAGGTGCGCAGCACCGAGGAGCCGAGCCGCACCGGTCGGGCACCGGCTTCCTGGAAGGCCGACAACTCGGCCGGGGTGATGCCACCCTCCGGCCCCACCACCAGCACGATCTCGCCGTGCTCCGGCAGTTCGACGGTGGTCAGCCGGTCCGTCGCCTCCTCGTGCAGCACGTACCGGCCCGCCGCCCCGGCGATCCGGCGCGTCACCGATGTGGTGGTCTCGTCCGGTGCCCCCGCCACCACCGGCAGCCACGCCCGCCGGGCCTGCTTCGTCGCCTCCCGGGTGGTCGCTACCCACCGGCTGCGGGCCCGTACGCCCCGGTCGCCGCGCCACTGCACCACCGAGCGGCCCGCCGCCCAGGGGACTATCTCGTCCACGCCCGCCTCGGTCATGGCCTGCACGGCCAGCTCACCCCGGTCGCCCTTGGCGATGCCCTGGACCACCACCAGCCGCGGGTTCGCCGCGTCGACGTACCCCCGGTCGGTCACGTCGAGGTCGAGGGTGCCCCGGCCGACGGCGCTGACCACGGCGGTGGCCGTGCCGCCTCGCCCGTCGGCGAGCAGCACCTGCTCGCCGACGCGCAGCCGCTGCACGGTCGCGGCATGGTGGCCCTCGGGGCCGTCCAGCACCATCGAGGCGGCGGTGGGCAGCGACTCGACCAGGAACAGCGGGGCGGACACGTCAGGCGTGGCCGTTGAAGGCGTCGCGCATCCGGGAGAAGAAGCCACCCTGCTTGGTCAGCTCGGCGACCTCCTCGCCGCGGGTCTTGGCGAACTCGCGCAGCATCCGCTCCTGCTCGGCGTCGAGCTTGGTCGGGGTACGCACGTCCAGGTGGACGTAGAGGTCGCCGCGCCCGGCGCCGCGCAGGTGCGGTACGCCGCGGGCCCGCAGCCGCAGGGTGCTGCCCGGCTGGGTGCCCGGCTTGACGTCGACCGGCTCCTCGCTGTCGAGCGCCTTGATGGTCAGCCGGGTGCCGAGCGCGGCGGCCGTCATCGGCACGGTGACCCGGCAGTGCAGGTCGTCCCCCTTGCGGGAGAAGACGTCGTGTGGCCGTTCGTGGATCTCCACGTAGAGGTCCCCGGCGGTGCCGCCGCCCGGGCCGACCTCGCCCTGCTGGGCGAGGCGGATCCGCATGCCGTCCTCCACCCCGGCGGGGATCTTGACGGTCAGCGAACGGCGGGTGCGCACCCGGCCGTCGCCGGCGCAGGTCGGGCAGGGGCTCGGGATGGTGGTGCCGTAGCCCTGGCAGACCGTGCACGGCCGGGCGGAGACCACCTGCCCGAGGAAGGTGCGCTGCACCGACTGCACCTCGCCCCGGCCACCGCAGGCCTCGCAGGTGGCCAGGTGGGTGCCGGCGGCGGTGCCGGCGCCGGAGCAGGTGGTGCAGAGCACGGCGGTGTCGACGGTGATCGGCGCCTCGACGCCGAAGGCGGTCTCCTGAAGGTCCAGCTCCAGGCGCAGGATCGCATCGGCGCCCGGGCGGGTGCGCGGACGCGGGCCTCGCCCGGCGCCCGTGGCTCCGCCGAAGAACGCGTCCATGATGTCCTGGAAGCCGACGAAGGGACCGGCCCCGCCGGGGCCACCCGGACCGCCGGGTCCGCCCCCGCCGGGGGCCAGCGGGTCCCCGCCCAGGTCGACGATCTGCCGTTTCCGATCGTCCGAGAGAACCTCGTACGCGGCGTTGATGTCCTTGAACTTCTCCTGTGCCTCCGGATCCGGATTCACGTCCGGATGGAACTGGCGCGCCAACTTGCGGTAGGCGCGCTTGATCTCGTCATCGGAGGCACCCTTGCTCACGCCGAGAATGCCGTAGTAGTCCCTGGCCACTGCGTTCCGTGTCCTCGTGTTCGTCTCGGGTTACGCCGTTCGGCGGCGGCAGCCTGCCGTCGGCCCTGACTTGTCAGTTCTGGGCCAGCAGCTCGCCCACGTAGCGTGCCACGGCCCTCACCGTGGCGATGGTTCCGGGGTAGTCCATCCGGGTCGGTCCCAGCACGCCCATCCCCCCGACGATTGTCGCGCCCGGGCCGTACCCCGTGCTGACCACGGAGGCCGCCCGTAGGTTGTCGATCTCGTTCTCGTCGCCGATGCGCACCCGCAGTGTGCTCGGCTCCACCTCGCCAATGAGCTTGAGCAGCACGACCTCCTCCTCAAGCGCTTCGAGGATCGGACGCAACGAGCCCTGGAAGTCGAGCAGGCCGCCCCGGGCGAGGTTGGCGGTGCCGGCCAGCGCGAGCCGCTCCTCGTGTCGTTCGACGAGTGTCTCCAGCAGCACCGTGGACAGGGTGGCCATCGCCGCGCGCAGGTGCGGCACGGAGTCGTCGATGAGCGTCTGCACCAGCGGCGGGGTCTCCGACAGGCGGACACCCACCAGTTTCTCGTTGACCAGCCGGCGCAGGTCCAGCACGTCGTCGGCGAGGACCGGTGCGGGCAGCTCCACCAGCCGCTGCTCGACCCGGCCGGTGTCGGCGATCATCACCAGCATCAGCCGGGTGGTGGAGATCGGCACCAGTTCCAGGTGCCGCACCCGGGACCGGGCCAGGCTCGGGTACTGCACGACGGCGACCTGCCGGGTCAACTGCGCCAGCAGCCGCACTGTGCGGTGCACCACATCGTCCAGGTCGACGGCGCCGGCCAGGAAGCGCTCGATCGCCCGGCGCTCGGCCGGGCTGAGCGGCTTGACCCGGCTCAGCCGGTCGACGAACAGTCGGTAGCCACGGTCGGTGGGCACCCGCCCGGCGCTGGTGTGCGGCTGACGGATGTAGCCCTCTTCCTCCAGCACGGCCATGTCGTTTCGGACCGTGGCCGGCGAGACGCCGAGTTGGTGCCGCTCGACAAGTGACTTGCTGCCGACCGGCTCCTGGGTGGCGACGTAGTCCTCGACGATCGCCCGGAGCACGGCGAGCTTCCGGTCGTCCAGACCCATCCTTGCCACCTCCTGTCGCAGGTCAGCCCGCAGCGTCACGGCCGCCAGAGGAACACTCTGGCACTCGACTGTAGCGAGTGCCAGTCTACGTCGGCGTCCCCCTCGACGCGATGATCAAGTCGGCACGCCCGTCATCGAACCGATCGGCGGGTTGACACTCGCCGGTGTCGCTCTGGTGCGCCGTTGCCGCTGGCACCTACCGTGACCTCCATGACTGAACCACCTCGTCCCCCGGACTCCGGCGACGAACCCACGACACCACTGTCCGGTTCGCCTGGCCAGGGCGGCTATCCCCCGCCCGGCGGCTATCCCCCTCCCACCGGCGACCAGCCGCCGCCGGCCGGCTACCCACCACCCGGCAGCTACCCGCCGCCGGGCGGTTACCCGCCCCCACCCGGAGCCCCCGGTGTCGGCTACCCGACCGGCGGTTACGGCGCTCCTGGCGGTGGCTACGCCAACAACGAGGACAAGACCTGGGCCCTGATCGCGCACTTCGGCGGCCCGCTCGGCGTGGTCGTCGGCGGCGGGCTCTTCGGCTGGGTGGCGCCACTGATCGCGATGATGGCCCGCGGGCAGCAGTCCCCGATCGTCCGGGCGCACTCGGTGGCCGCGCTGAACTTCCAGCTCACCTGGGCGGTCGCTGGCGTGCTGAGCTGGGTGCTCGCCACGATCACCTGCGGCATCCTGTTCTTCGTGCCGATCCTCGTCGCGATCGTGCCGTTGATCTTCGGCATCATCGGCGGGGTCAAGGCCAACGAGGGCGTGCTCTACCAGTACCCGATGACCTACGCGTTCGTGAAGCGCTGAGCGCGCCGGCCGGTCTGATGACGGGGATCAGGGCAGCAGGTCGCGGACCACGGCGTCGGCGAGCAGCCGACCGCGCAGGGTGAGCACGGCGCGGCCGGCGGCGTGGGCGGGCTGGTCGAGCAGCCCCTCGGCCGCCGCCCGCGCCGCGCCGGCCCGACCGGCGTCGGTCAGCGCGTCCAGCGGCAGGCCCGCGGGCAGCCGCAGCCGGAGCATGACGTCCTCCATGTGCGCCTCGTCGCCGGTGAGCACCTCCCGGGCCTGCCCGGGTGACGCTTCGGCGGCGAGGCGTTGCGCGTACGCGGCGGGATGTTTGACGTTCCACCAGCGCACCCCGCCGACATGGCTGTGCGCTCCCGGCCCGAGGCCCCACCAGTCACCGCCGGTCCAGTAGAGCAGGTTGTGCCGGCAGCGCGCGGCCGGTGTGCGGGCCCAGTTGGAGACCTCGTACCAGGAGAAGCCGGCCGCACCGAGGGCGGACTCGGCGGCCAGGTAACGGTCCGCGGCGACGTCCTCGTCCGGGTACGGCAGTTCACCACGGCGCATCCGGGCGGCCAGCCGGGTGCCGTCCTCGACGATCAGGGCGTACGCGCTGACATGGTCCACGCCAGCGGCGATCACCTGGTCCAGCGAGGCGGCGAAGTCATCGGCCCGCTCCCCCGGTGTCCCGTAGATCAGGTCGAGATTGACGTGGTCGAAGCCGGCGTCGCGGGCCTCCAGCGCGGCGGCGGTGGCCCGACCGGCGTGGTGCCGGCGGTCGAGCACGGCGAGCACCCCGGGCGCGGCCGACTGCATGCCCAGCGAGATCCGGGTGTACCCGGCGGCACGCAACTCCTTCAGCGAGGTGGGCGTCACCGACTCCGGGTTGGCCTCGGTGGTCACCTCCGCGTCGGCGGCCAACCCCCAGGTCCGGTCGATCGCGTCGAGGATCCGGGCCAGGTCGTCGGCGGGCAGCAGGGTGGGGGTGCCGCCGCCGACGAAGACCGTGTCCACCCGTGCCGGTGGGGCCTCGCCCAGCACCCGGGCGGCGAGCGTCAGTTCCGCCAGCACGGTGTCGGCGTAGCTCTCCCGGCTCGCGCCGCCGCCCAGTTCGTCGGCGGTGTACGTGTTGAAGTCGCAGTAGCCGCAGCGGCTCGCGCAGAAGGGCACATGCACGTAGACCCCGAAACCCCGGGCGCCCACTGAGGCACGGGCGGACGCGGGCAGCGACCCGTCGGCGGGGACGGGCTCGCCTGCTGGAAGAACGCCGGGCATGGCCACTAGTGTGCCCTGGCATGACCTCTCCCGACGCGCTCGTGCGGGTCGCCACGGCCCGCGGGGTGACCACGCTCACGCTGGACAGTCCGCACAACCGCAACGCGCTCTCCACACCGTTGATGACCGAACTGCTGGCGGGGCTGGCCGCCGCGGTCGCCGACGACGCGGTCCGGGTGATCGTGCTCGACCACAGCGGACCGGTCTTCTGCTCCGGCGCCGACCTGAAGGAGACCGCGGCGGCGTACGCCAGCGGCACGGTGCCCGCCAGGATGCTGGGTGACGTGCTCGCGGCGGTCTGGGAGTGCCCGAAGCCGGTGCTGGCGAGGGTGGCCGGCCCGGCCCGGGCCGGCGGACTGGGCCTGATCGCGGCGGCCGACCTGGCGGTCTGCGCGGCCGAGGCCACGTTCGCCTTCACCGAGGTGCGGATCGGGGTGATCCCGGCGGTGATCTCCGCGACGGTGCTGCCCCGCCTAACCACCCGGGCGGCGGCCGAGCTGTACCTGACCGGCGACACCTTCGACGGCCGGCGGGCCGCCGAGATCGGCCTGGTCACCGCCGCGGTGCCGGCCGAGGAGCTGGATGCCGAGGTGCGGCGGTACTGCGACTCGCTGGTCCGTGGGGCCCCGGCGGCGCTGGCCGGCGCGAAGCGCCTGCTGCGCCGGCCGGCCGCCGTCGACCTGCGGGCCGACCTGGCCGAGCTGGCCGAGCTGTCCACCGGGTACTTCCTGTCGGCGGACGGGATCGAGGGGGTCACCGCGTTCCGGGAGAAGCGCCAGCCGCGCTGGGTGACGGAACTCGGTGGGTGAGGTACGGCCGGGACGGGGAACCTCGGGTTACGCGGGGGTGCCACAGGAGGTGGGAACCGGTCGGACGACCCGAACGGGTCGATGAGGGACGTACGCTTGGCGGACCTTGACGCAGGAGGTGCGGGTGCGAACTCGGGCTGTCGCGACGGGCTTCGTGGTCCTCGTCCTGATCGCCGCGATCGGGATGATCGTGGTGCTGAGGCAGGCCGGTGAGGGGCTCCGGCTGCCGTTGGCCGGCCGGGCCTGCACGGTGCAGGCCGACGGCAAGGTGACGCTCGACTCGCAGCAGATGGCGAATGCGGCGACCATCGCGGCGATCGGCGTGCAGCGCGACATGCCGGAGCGGGCGGTGGTGGTGGCGCTGGCCACCGCGTACCAGGAGTCCGGGTTGCGCAACCTGACCGGCGGCGACCGCGACTCCGTGGGGCTGTTCCAGCAGCGACCGAGCCAGGGTTGGGGCACGCCGACACAGATCCGCGACCCCCGGTACGCGGCGGGGAAGTTCTACGCGGCGCTGAAGAAGGTGCGCGGCTGGGAGGACATGCGGGTCACCGACGCCGCGCAGAAGGTGCAGCGCTCGGCCTTCCCGGAGGCGTACGAGAAGTGGGCCGACGAGTCGCAGGTGCTCAGCCGGGCGCTGCTCGGCCACGCCACCACGGCGGTCACCTGCGCGGTGGGCGGTGATCCGGTGCTGCGCGGCGCCGCCGCCATTGCCGCGCTGACCGAGGGACTGGCGCTCGACTGGGGTCTGCGAGCCTTCACCTCCGACGACGACCGGCAGACGGGCAGGGGCTACTTCAGCTCCGCCGTCGACAGCTACGGCAACCCGACTCTGCTGAAGGTGGGGATCAACGACTTCGAGCGGAGCCCCGCCGGCAGCCTGATGACCTCCGCCGAGGGCGTGCGGGCCGGCTGGCGGTACACGCACTGGCTGGTCTCCCACGCGAAGGAGCACGGGGTGAAGCGGGTGACCTACGACGGCCGGGAGTGGACCGCCAAGCGCGGTGACTGGAAGCGCCTGCCGGACAGCGACCGGGGTGACACGGAGGTCCTCGCCGAGGTCCACGCCGACGTCTGACCTGTCGCTCTTACTCGCAGTCACCGCAAGATCCGGCATTTCGGTACGTAAAGCCGCGTCTCGCCACGTTGGGTGACATGCGGTAGTCGTTCAACCGCCTTCAGTCGCCGTACCTGTGGAAAGGTCGCGGGGTGCCCCCCGAGCCGTCTGGACCCGCGTTACGATCGGCGGCCTGTGCCAGAAATGGTTTCACCTCTTGGGGAGGGGTACTACGTGGCGTTCGACTACGGCGACCGGACCGGCTACGAACCGATCAGTGACGTCGACCGCAAGGAGTTCCACGAGCAGGGCTTTCTCCTGCTGCGCAACGTCCTGACCGAGGATCACCGGGCCGCTCTCGAGGCCGCGGTCGACCGGGTGTACGAGGAGGAGAAGGCCAAGGGCAGCACCACCAAGGACGGCACCCTGCACCTGCTGGGCTTCCTTGAGCGTGACGAGCTCTTCGGCGAGCTGCTCACCCACCCGATCGCGTTCCCCTACATGTGGGGCCTGGCGGGTTGGAACATCTACACCCACCACAACCACCTCGACGTCACGCCGCCGGCGTCGGAGCCCGAGAAGCCGTACTGGGGTTGGCACCAGGACGGGTACCGGCAGAACTCCGACCCGGAGACGATGGACCCGAACCTGCCCCGGCCGATGTTCTCGCTGAAGGTCGCCTACGTGCTCTCCGACCTGTCGGAGAAGGGACGGGGCGCGACGAAGGTGATCCCCGGCAGCCACCTGTGGAACTCGCTGCCGCGCCCGGCGGACCTGAGCGTGCACAACCCGGACCCCGAGGGCACGGTCGAGATCACCGCCAACCCGGGTGACGCCTTCATCTTCGACCGCCGCCAGTGGCACTCCCGGTCGACAAACCTGTCGAACATCACCCGCAAGATGCTGTTCGTCGGTTACACCTACCGGTGGATCCGCCCGCTCGACGAGCTGCACCCCGACAAGGACGGCGAGTGGTACCGCAACCGCACGCCGGTGCAGCGCCAGTTGCTCGGGGAGGGCACCCACACGGCCAACTACTGGGGCATCAACTGGGACGGCTACATCGACGACGAGATCCCGCTGCGCAAGGAGCTCAAGCAGCGCGGTCTGCTCAACCGCAACATCCCCTGGCTCCGCTGACCGGAGCGTGACGACAGGCCCCGTGGGCACGCCTGGACGTGCCACGGGGCCTGTCGCGTCGTCTCGGGACAGACCTGCCGGTCGGTCAGCCGGCCGGTTCACCGAGGCGGCGACGCGCCTTGTCGCGAATCGGCTCGGGCAGCTCGTCGGCGTTCAGCAACCGGGGCAGCAGCGCCGGCTCCACGGTCAGCGCCCGGAACACCTCGCCGATGGTCACCCCGTGCGCCGGCCGGTGCACGATCTCGATCGGGTCGCCGACGCCCACCGCGCCCTCGCGCACCACCCGCAGGTACGCGCCGGGCGTGGCACGGGCGGTGAACCGCTTGATCAGATCCGGTACGCCCCAGAAGCCGGCAAAGGTGGTGCACGGCGTACGCGGCGTGGTCACTTGGAGCAGCGCCTCGCCGACTGCCCACTGCTCGCCGATCACGGCACCGGTCAGGTCGACCGCGTACGTGGTGAGGTTCTCGCCGAAGCAGCCGGGCCGGATGGTGCGCCCGAGGTCCGCCTCCCACCAGGCCGCGTCCTCCCCCGCGTACGCGTAGACAGCCTGGTCCGGACCACCGTGGTGGGCCCGTTCGCCGATGAAGTCGCCGGCCACGCCGTCGGTGCGAAAGAGCACCGGGGCCTCCGCCGGCCGTTTGTCGATGCCGCTGCGCCCGCTCGGGTCGCCGGCCCACGCCGCCTCGGTGACGATGCCGACGTTTACCGAGGCCACCCTGCCTGTCATGATCACATCCTACGGGAGCGGCCTCGGCACGCCACCGCCCGCTGGTCAGGTCGCCAGCGGCACGGACACGAGGATCGGGCGTACGAATGCGAAAGGCGCCCGACCTCGACGGTCGGGCGCCTTTCGGCGGTTCAGCTGTTACCGGTGGGTGACACCCCGGCGGTTACGGCCCACGCCGGCGACCAGCGCCACCGCGACGGCGGCCAGCAGCACCTGGAGCATCAGCTCCCGCCAGTCGATACCGGCGGTCTCGGCGAAGCCGGACGCACGGGCGATCACGGTGCCGAGCAGCGCCGCGCCGACACCGATGAGCATGTGCAGCCAGATCGGCATGTTCTGCCGGCCCGGCACCACCAGTCGGCCAAGCGCACCGACGATCAGACCAACGATCAGGGCGGTGATGATGCCCCAGACGGTGAGCTCCATGGTCGCTCTCCTTCACGAAAGACGTTCAACGTTTGTGGTGTTCCTGTCGTGACCGCCTAATGCCCGACCATGGAAGATCCCAAACCGGCTTTTCTGACCGAGAGCTCGCGACCACCCCGAAAGATCGCGACCACCCCGGAAGGCATCACTTCTTGCCGCTCGCCTTGCCGTCCGAGTCGGAGGAGAGCGCAGCGATGAACGCCTCCTGCGGGACCTCCACCCGGCCCACCATCTTCATCCGCTTCTTGCCCTCCTTCTGCTTCTCCAGCAGCTTGCGCTTACGGCTGATGTCACCGCCGTAGCACTTGGCTAGCACGTCCTTGCGGATGGCGCGGATCGTCTCCCGAGCGATCACCCGGCTGCCGATGGCCGCCTGGATCGGCACCTCGAACTGCTGGCGCGGGATGAGGTTGCGCAGCTTCGCCGCGATGGTGGTGCCGTAGGTGTACGCCTTCTCCTTGTGCACGATGGCGCTGAACGCGTCCACCGGCTCGCCGTGCAGCAGGATGTCGACCTTGACCAGGTCGGACGCCTGCTCACCCGAGGGCTCGTAGTCCAGCGACGCGTAGCCCTTGGTACGGCTCTTCAACTGGTCGAAGAAATCGAAGATGATCTCAGCGAGGGGCAGCGTGTAACGCAGTTCCACCCGGTCGGCGGAGAGGTAGTCCATGCCCAGGAGGCTGCCGCGCCGGCTCTGACACAGCTCCATCACCGCACCGACGTAGTCGTTGGGGGTGAGCACCGTGGCCCGCACGGTCGGCTCGTACACCTCGGCGATCTTGCCGGTCGGGTACTCGCTGGGGTTGGTGACCACGACCTCGTCGCCGTCCTCCTGGATGGCCCGATAGACCACGTTCGGCGCGGTCGAGATGAGGTCGAGGTTGAACTCCCGCTCCAACCGCTCCCGGATGATCTCCAGGTGCAGCAGGCCGAGAAAGCCGCAGCGGAAACCGAACCCGAGCGCACCGGAGGTCTCCGGCTCGTAGGTCAACGCGGCGTCGTTGAGCTTGAGCTTGTCCAGCGCGTCCCGCAACGCGGGGTAGTCCGACCCGTCGATCGGATACAGGCCGGAGTAGACCATCGGCTTCGGGTCCTTGTAACCACCGAGCGCCTCGGCCGCCGGCCGCCCGTTGATGGTGACCGTGTCACCGACCCGGGACTGCCGGACGTCCTTCACCCCGGTGATCAGGTAGCCGACCTCACCGACGCCGAGCGCGTCGGCCTTGACCATCTCCGGCGAGATGACCCCGATCTCCAGCAGCTCGTGGGTGGCGCCGGTGGACATCATCTTGATCCGGTCCCGGGCACTGATCCGCCCATCGACCACCCGCACGTAGGTGACCACGCCCCGGTAGACGTCGTACACCGAGTCGAAGATCATGGCACGGGCCGGAGCATCGGCGTCGCCGACCGGCGGGGTGAACTGCCGGACGATCTCGTCGAGCAGGTACGGCACCCCCTCACCGGTCTTGCCGGAGACCCTGATGCAGTCCGCGGGGTCGCCGCCGATCAGGTGCGCCAGTTCCTCGGCGTACTTCTCCGGCTGGGCCGCCGGCAGATCGATCTTGTTGAGCACCGGGATGATGTGCAGGTCGTTCTCGAGCGCGAGGTAGAGGTTCGCCAGCGTCTGCGCCTCGATGCCCTGGGCCGCGTCGACCAACAGGATCGCACCCTCGCACGCCGCCAACGACCGGGACACCTCGTAGGTGAAGTCGACGTGACCGGGCGTGTCGATCATGTTGAGCACGGCCTGCTCGCCGGCCCGCTCGCCCTCGGCGATGGTCCACGGCATCCGGACCGCCTGGCTCTTGATGGTGATGCCACGCTCGCGCTCGATGTCCATCCGGTCGAGGTACTGAGCGCGCATCTGCCGCGGGTCGACCACGCCGGTGAGCTGCAACATCCGGTCGGCCAGGGTCGACTTTCCGTGGTCGATGTGGGCGATGATGCAGAAGTTCCTGATCCGCCCCGGGTCGGTGGCACCAGGAGCGTTCGCGCCGGGATCGAGCGTCGGTGGCACAGCGGTCCGTTCTGGTCGGCTGACGTGAGCGGGCCGGCACGCGCCGGCCCCCTCTATGCTCCCATGTCCCCGGCGGGCATCGGCCGGGCGTCCGTCACTCCTGCGGCGGCTCGACGAAGAGGGCGGCGAGCCGGGGCAGTCGGCGGCGGGCCTCCTCCTCGTCGTCGAAGTCCCAGAAGTCGTTCAGGTCGGGCTGCGGCGTCGGCGCGCGCTCCCCCGGCAGGTCGGCCGCGGTGGCCCTGCGGTACGCGTCCCACGGCACCGCGAGCATGTCCTCGCACTCGAACTCCTCGCCGCTGAGCGAGGCGGACCGGATCTGCGGCAGCTCCGCCAGCGAGTCCGGATCAGCGACCACCCGGGCGAACACCTCCCGGCCCTGCGTCATCAGCCAACCCCGGAAGTACTCGAACCCGTCGTCGGAGGCACCGCCGTTGATCAGGTACGCGGCGCCCCACAGGTCGACCCGGTAGGACGCGGTGAGGACCCGCTGCTGGTGGTGGGCGTACCCGACGATCTCCTCGGGGTCGCGGGCGGCGAGCAGCGCGACGGCCCGGGCGGCGATGGCGGCCGGCTCTCCCCCGCCGGTACGGGCGCGGTCGATCAACTGCCAGAAGTCGTCGGTCCTCATGGTTCGGCAGTCTGGCAGACGCCGCCCCGGGTGCCCGGATCCGCGCCGGAGGTCGCCGCCCGACCGGCCACCGGGCAGCATGGTCCGGTGAGTTCCGCCTTCCCGCCCGCGTACCACGCGACCGCGCAGCGGCCCGAGTGGTCGGCCCTGCCGGCGCGGCTGCGGGCCGCTGTGGCCACCCGGCTCGGCGCCCCGGTGGTCCGGGTCACGACCGCCGGTGCCGGCTTCACCCGGGGGTTCGCCGCGCTGCTGCGCACCGACGACGGGCGTCGCGCGTTCGTCAAGGCCGCACCGCACGCCGAGCAGCCACACCTGGTCGACTGGTACGCCCGGGAAGCCGCGATCCTGCACCGGCTGCCGGCCGGGCTGCCGGTGCCCCGCCCGCACTGGACGCTGTGGGAGGCGGGCTGGTACGTCCTGTGCCTCGACGCCGTCGACGGGCACACTCCTCGGTTGCCCTGGGAGCAGGTCGAACTGAGCGCCACCCTCACCGCCTTCGCCGACGTCGCCGCGGCGCTCGCCGATCCACCTGCCGAGTTGACCGCCCTCGGCCCGCCCCGCCTCGCCGACCTGGCCCGCGACGACATCCTCTGGTGGGGCGAGGTCGCCGCAGGTCGGGAACCGGTGCCGCCACTGCCCGCCCCGGCCCGGGGACGGCTGGCCGAACTGGTCACCCTGGAGTCGCGCCTGCCCGGATACGCCGCCGCCGCGACCGGGTTGACCCACGGCGACCTGCGGGTCGACAACGTGCTGATCGACACCGTCGGTGCCGCCTGGTTCTGCGACTGGTCGTGGCTGTGCCAGGGGCCGGCCTGGTTCGACCTGGTCACCCTGCTGATCACCGGGTACGCCGGCGGGCTGGACGTCGATTCGCTCTTCGCCGCCCATCCGGCCGCGGCCGGCGCGCCCGACGACGCGCTGGACGTCGCGCTGGCCGCCCTGGCCGGGTACCACCTCACCGCCTCGACGTCGCCACCACCTACCGCGTCGATCCACCTGCCCGCACACCACCGCTGGACCGGCGAGCAGGCCATCCGCTGGCTGTCCCACCGCCAAGACTGGACCTGACCACACCCGCCGCCCGCACCCACACCGTTGATCATGAGGTTGGCGGCAGTTTGAAGATCAACGATTGCCGCTAACCTCATGATCAACCAGGACGGGTGGGGGGTGGGTGGGTGGGGGTGGGCGGGAGGTTGTTTTGGTCCGCCGGAACTGGACCTGGTAGCCTGGCTCTTCGCGCAGCGATGACGCATGCTCGTCGCGCGCACAAGCTGACCAACCCGAGCTATCAAGACGAGGCTGTCGCGTGGCGAACATCAAGTCCCAGATCAAGCGCAACCGGCAGAACGAGAAGCGCCGGCTGCGTAACAAGTCGGTCAAGTCGTCGCTGAAGACCGCCATCCGCAAGTTCCACGAGGCCGCTGAGGCCGGTGACGTCGAGAAGGCCAACGCCCTCATGCAGGACGCCTCGCGCAAGCTGGACAAGGCGGCCAGCAAGGGCGTCATCCACGGCAACCAGGCCGCGAACCGCAAGTCCGCGATCGCCAAGCGCGTCGCGTCGCTCGCCGCCTGAGCCAGCGCTCAGACCTGACGGAAGCCCCGGGGCGGTGCCTCGGGGCTTCCGCACGTCCATCAGCCCGGCGTTGATCCGCTTCCGGTCCGACCGGGCGCCCTGATCAGGAACCGGGTTCGGTGGTTTCCGGCCGAGTCCCGAAGTCACTCCGTTTCGCCGCCTCCTCGCCGCGCCCCGCCGCCGCTGCGTCCCGGCCCGTGCCGTCCGGCACCCGGTCGGACCGACCGCCGACGGCACGCGGTGTCGGCCGCGCCGCGCCAGGGCCCACTACCTCCGTCGGTTCGGACCGCACCACGACGCCGGGCACACTGTGCCGCAGCCAGTCGACCCGCGCCCGCCCGACCACCGGCTCCATCTGCTGGCGAAACCGGTCCCGCTCCTGCTCGGGTACGGCCGCGGCGGAGCGCACCACCGCGGCGGCCACCAGGTCGTTGAGCTTGACCATCACGGCCACCGTGGCCGGCAGCACGAGCATCGCCCACCAGGTCACCAGTTCGGCGAGCGCGAGCAGCGCCGCCAGCGCGATCGTCCCCTCGAAGAAGATGAAGCAGAGGACCCCACCCGGATTCACGAACCGCAGACCGAGCGCCCGCGCGTAGAACGGACGGTACCGCTCCTCGTCGGCCGGGATCGTGGCCCACGAGCCACGGAGGGCTCCGCTCACCTGGCGCCGCCCTGCCGAGCGGCCGCCACCGAGAAGACCGCCTTCTCCAGCGCGTACGCCCGGTCGTCGGAGCCGCCCTTGACCGCCGCGTTGCACTCGGCCGCCGCTCGCATGGCCAGGACCAGCCCGTCGGGGGTCCAGCCTCGGGCCTGCCGTTGGGCCCGTTCGACCTTCCACGGCGGCATGCCGAGGCTGCTGGCCAGTTGGTACGGACTGCCCCGGCCGGCCGAGGCGACCCGGGCGACCGTACGGATGCCGTCGGCGAGGGCGTCGGCGATCGGCACCGGATCCACTCCCACGTGCAACGCCCAGCGCAGCGCCTCCAGGGCACCCGGGAGGTCACCGACCATCGTGGCGTCAGCCACCGTGAACCCGCTGACCTCCACCCGGCCCCGGTAGTAGCGCGCCACCGTATCGGCGCCGATCCGGCCGTCGGTGTCGGCGATGAGTTGGGAACAGGCTGCCGCGAGTTCACGCAGGTCGTTGCCGACGGCGGCGATCAGCGCCTCGGCGGCGTCGTCGGTACACCGTCCACCGGCCCGACGGATCTCGTCGCGGACGAAGGCCACCCGATCGCGGTGGCCCTTGAGCTTCGCGGCCGGCACGACCCGGGCGCCGGCCGACTTCAGGCCGTCGGCGAACGCCTTGCCCTTCGCGCCCCCGAGGTGCGCCACCACGAGTTGCACCTCCGGGTCGGGGTTCTTCGCGTACGCCAACAGGGCGGCGACCAGATCCTTGCGGGCGTCCTGACCGGATCGGAGCACCAGCACGCGACGCCCGCCGAACAGCGACGGACTGAGCATCTCGTCGATCTCACCGACGGTGAGCTGACTGGCCTGGTATTCGCGCACGTCGACGGCGGGGTCGGCGGCGCGGGCGGCGGCAACGGTTTCGGTCACCGCGCGCGTGGCGAGCAGCTCCTCGTCGCCGAGGACGAGGACAATAGGAGCGGCACTGGCGGCGGTCACGCCGCCCATATTCGCACGCGCGGCCCTCCGGTCCAGCCTGCTCGTCATTACTCTGCCGGCAGACCCCGCACTCAACGCAAATCCAGACATACGCCTTATCTTTGGCTTTTCACGGTAAATTGCCGTTGATTCATCACCGTGGACGGACCCGGTCGACGCCAGCGCTCACCACCGCCAGCCCTCGGGGCGACCGCACCACCGCCACGTCACCTCCGACGTCGGTACGCAGCACCCGCGCCCCACCCCGGGCCAGCCGGGCCAGCACCGCCTCGTTGGGATGGCCGTAGCTGTTCTCCGCGCCGACCGGCACCAGCGCCACCGCCGGCCGCACCGCGTCCAGAAAGGCCGGATCCTGGTACGCGCTGCCGTGGTGGGCGACCTTCAGCACGTCGGCCCGCAGCCCGTCCGGTGGCAGCCGCTCCCGCAGCGCACGCTGCTCCTCGACCTCGGCGTCGCCGGTCAGCAGGACCCGCACCCGGTCGACCGTGGCGAGCGCCACCAGTGAGTTGTTGTTCGGGTCCGAGCGGGTTCCGCGCATCGGGTACGGCGGGCCGAGCACGGTCAGATCGACCGCGCCGGCCCGATAGCGCCAGCCCGCCGGTGCGGCGACCACTGGCGTGCCGTGTGCTGCGGCGGTGCTGCGCACCAGGTCCCGGCCGGCCACCGGCTCCGGCCACTGCGGAACCAGCACCGTGTCCACCGGCCTTCCCCGGAAGATCCCGGCCACCCCGCCGGTATGGTCCACGTGGTAGTGGCTGACCACCAGCAGCGACACCCGACGCACGCCGAGCCGGCGCAGGCAGGCGTCCACCGCCGCCGGATCCGGGCCGGTGTCCACCACGACCGCCCGGCCCGCCGCCACCGGCAGCAGCACCGCGTCACCCTGACCCACCGCACAGGCCGTGACGACCCAACCATCCGGCGGCCAACCCGGCGCGATCACCCGCACCGGCAGGGCACCCAGCACGACCGCGACGAGGCAGACCACCACCAGGCGGCGTACCAGCGGCCGTCGGAAGGCGACCAGCAACGCCACGGTCAGCATCGCCAGCAGCAGCGCCCCGGACACCCCGCCGGGCCAGGGCAGGTTGCCCGCCGGCAGCCGGGCACCGTACCGGGCGACCAGCACCAGCCACCAGGCCGGCCAGTGGGCCAGCCAGGCCAGAGCCTCCGCGCCGCCCGACCAGATCGGCGAGACGATCGCCGCCGCCACGCCGAGCACCGTCGCCGGAGCGATCGCCGGCACCGCGAGCAGGTTCGCCGGCACCGCGACCACGCTGACCGTGCCCGTCAGCCCGGCGATCACCGGCGAACAGGCGAGTTGCGCGGCGGCCGGCACCGCGAGCGCCTCGGCCGCACCCGGCGGTACACCCCGCCGACGCAGACCGTCCCGCCAACCCGGTGCGAGCAGCAGCAGCCCGCCGGTGGCCAGCACGGACAGCGCGAAACCGGCGTCCCCGGCCAGATCCGGGTCGACCAGCACCAGCATCGCCACGGCGGCGGCGAGCGCCGGCACCGCCGCCCGGGATCGGCCGACGGCCAGCGCGGCGAGCCCGATAGCGCCCATGGTGGCCGCGCGTACCACGCTCGGCGACGGCCGAACCAGGATGACGAAGCCCACCAGGGCCAGCCCGCAGAGGCCGACGGCGAGGGTGGGACCGGCTCGGGCCCAGCGGGCCAGCAGCAGCACCGCGCCCACCACTATCGCGACGTTCGATCCGGAGACAGCATTCAAGTGGGTCATTCCGGTGGCCCGGAAATCCTCCTCCACAGTGTCGGGCAGCCGGCTGGTGTCCCCGACGACCAGGCCGGGCAGCAGGCCACCGGGATCGTCCGGCAAGGGTGCGCACGCCTGCTGGAGGCCGGCGCGGAGGCGGCCGGCCGCGCGTTGCAACGCCGAGGGGGAACCCAGTCGAACCGGTGCGCCGACGGCCATCAGGACCGCCCCGGTGAGGTCGCCGCCGCGCGGCTCGGCCAGGCGTCCCTCCGCAGTGAGCCGTTGCCCGGGCAGCAGCCCTCGCCAAGCCGGATCATCGGCGAGCACCAGCACCCGCGCCGGCACGGCGAGCCTTTGGCCCTGCGGCCCGGTCAGGGTCACCAGTCTGGCCGGCACCAGCAGGGTCGGTGGACGACCCACGATGCCGCCGCGCACCGGCCTGGGATCGTCGCGGACGACCAGTTCGGCGGTGATCCGTGCCCGTTCGTCCACCAGGGCACGCAGCGGGCCCGCGTCCCGAACGGTCAGCCGCGCCGAGGTGGCCGCCCCGCCACAGACCACACCGAGCAGGATCGCCACCACGACCCAGCCGTGGCGGCGCACGGTCGGGCCGGGTCGCCCGACGAAGCCGAGCAGATGCAGTGTCGCCACCCCGGCGAGACCGACCGCGACGGCGGCCAGCAGCAGCGTCCGGCGGGCATCGAGATGCAGCCCCATCAACGCGGTGAGCCAGGCCCCCACCGCCAGCCCTGCCAGGCGGAGATCGGGTGCGGTTTCGCCGGTCGCGACACCGGGGAGGCCGGCCGGCGGCGCGACCGGGGCAGTCGACGCCCTCACACCGTCACCAGGTCCTTGAGCTGCTCGTACCGGGCATCGCCGATCCCGGTCACCTGACGCAGGTCGCCGACGGACCGGAAGCCGCCGTGCTGGTCGCGATACTCGACGATCCGCTGGGCGAGCACCGGCCCCACCCCGGGCAGGGTTTCGAGCTGTGCCGACGTCGCGGTGTTCAGGTTGACCCGCCCGACCGTGCCCGGCCCGCCATCCGGTGCCGGGCCGGCTCCGGACCCGGCACCCACCGCCGCGCCCGGAGGTGCCGGCACACCGACCAGGATCAACTCGCCGTCGCTGATCCGACGGGCCGGATTCAGCATCGCCACGTCCACCCCGGGCAACGCGCCTCCGGCGGCGTGCAGCGCGTCGGCCACCCGAGCGCCGGCCGCCAACCGCACCAACCCGGGCCGTCGGACCTTGCCGGCGACGGCGACCACCAACTCACCTGTCGACTCCGTCTCCGGCTTCGCCGGTTCGTCGCCGGCCACGACGGACGGGTCCGACGTCACGGCGGCGCCGGTCTCGGCGACGACCGGCTCCAGCTCGGGACGGGACTGCCAGGCCCAGATGGCCGCAACCAGCACCACAAGGACGGCGACGGCGGCGAGCGCCCGCACCCCCCGCCGCCCCGGATCGAAGGCACCCGGCCCGGGGAGGCGCTTCGGCGACGTCTCGTCGGCCGTCCGCCCCTGCCCGAAGCCGACCGGTCCATCCTCGCTGAACCGAACCGGACCATCAGCCCAGGCCGGCACGCCGCCGCGACCCGGACCACCGGCCCGAGCCGTTTCGCCGTCGCGACCCGGACCACCGTCCCAGGCCGGCACGCCGTCGCGACCCGGACCACCGGCCCGAGCCGACCCGCCGCCGCGAACCGGACCAGTGTCAGGGACCCGGTCGGCGGCCTGCACCGGCAGCAGCACGGTCGGCCACTCGGTGACCGGCCGCGACGCCCCGCCGAGCGGAGGCAGTTCGACGGACGGGGACAGGTCCACGGGCGGAGGCAGGTCGGCGGGCGGAGGCCACCCGGTGAGGGCCGGCGTCCGCTCGCCGCCTGGCATCGGCGGTACGGCGGCCTCCGCCGGCAGGTCCAGCGCGCCGGGCATCAGTTGCCACAGACGCCGCCGGACCACCATCGCCTCGTCTTCGTCCTTCGACACGCCGCGAGGTTAGGGCGGCCAGGCCCGGTCGAGCGCGCCACGCCGGTCGGCCTGTGGACAGCCTGAGGCTCTGTGGACAGCGCCCTGATCATGCACCGGGTCTGCTATGACCGCCGCCGTGCCGGCCCGCCGCCCGTCGAACCCGAGCCCTCGCAGGGACCGGCCACGCGGCGGAGCCGACACGTGCCGCGCGGTTCCCCGCCGCGCCTGGTTCAGTCGGTGCGCGCCTGCGGGTCCAGACCGAGAACGGCGCGCCCGCCGTCGACCGGCAGAGTCACCCCGTTGACGAAGCCGGCCGCGGGCGAGAGCAGGTACGCCACCGCCTCCGCCACGTCCTGCGGCTGCCCGATCCGGCCCACCGGGTGCAGCCGGGAGAGCTCCGCCTCGATCCGCCGCGCCTGGTCCGGCTCGGTGTCGGTGAGGTCCGTGAGGAACGCCTCGTGTCGTTCGGTGGCCACCGAACCGAGGGCGATCGCGTTGGCTCGGATGCCGTGCCGGCCGTACTCGACGGCCAGCGCCCGGGTCAGCCCCTCCACCGCCGCCTTCGCCGTGGCGTACGGCAGGCAGCCCGGCACCGGCCGGCTCGCCTGGTGGGACGAGATGTTCACCACGACGCCAGGGGTGCCGGCGGCGAGGAAGCGGCGTACCGCGGTCGCGGCACCGACCACCGCGGGACGCAGGTTACGGGTGATCAGGTCGACGACCTCGCCGACCGGCGCGTCGTGCACCGAGGCGTCGCGGAACACGGCGGCGTTGTTCACCCAACCGGTGAGCCGGCCGAAGCGCTCCGCCAGGTCCGCGGCCCGCCCGGCGACGCCCTCGTCACCGGCGTCACCGACCACCGCCGCGAGTCGGTCGGCGCGGGCATGCTCCGCCACCCAGGACAACGCCCCCGGATCGCGCTCGATCACCACGACCGCTCCACCGTCGGCGAGCAACCGCTCCACGATGCCCCGCCCGACCCCGCGCCCCCCACCGGTCACCACACAGGACATCCGCCTTACCTCCCCCGGCCCGGCCATGGGATCAATCCTCGCCCACCGCTGCCACCAACGGCGGGCAGGTCAGTCGGCGGTGTCCGGCCCACGGTGGACCACCACACAGGCCAGACCGGGTCCGACGTGCACCGCGACGGCAGCACCGGCCTCGGACACGTACGCCGCATGCAGCCGGTCGCCGAGCCGAACGGTAAGTGTGTCGAGGAGTTCCTCGGCCCGCTGCGGCGCGTCGAGGTGGTGGACGGCCAGGTCCACCGGCCCGTCGCCGGCTGCCTCGACGGCGAGGTCCGCCAGCCGCGCCATGCCCCGGCTGGCGGTGCGGACCTTGTCCCGCAGCACGATGCGCCCCTCGGGCATGTGCAGGATGGGCTTGACCGACAGTGCGGTGCCGAGCAACGCCTCCGCCGCGTTGATCCGCCCGCCACGACGAAGGAACTCCAGCGTGTCCACGTAGAAGTGGATGCTGGTGCGATCGACGGCGGCTGCTGCCGCAGCCCGTACGCCGGACAGGTCGGCACCGCGCGCGGCGGCCCGGGCCGCCGCGATGGCCGGGAAACCGAGACCCATCCCGCAGGAGCGGCTGTCGACCACGCTGACCCGGCCGCCCAGTTCCGCGGCGGCCAACTCGGCGGCCTCGACCGTGCCGGAGAGCCCGGCCGACAGGTGCACCGAGACGATGCCCTCCGCCCCGGCCGCCAGCAGTTCCCGGTACGTGCGGCCGAACTGCTCGGGCGACGGGCGGGAGGTGCTCACCGACACCCGCCGCGCGCGCAGCGCCCGGGTGGCGTCCGCGGGGAAGGTCTCGACGCCCTCCAGCCCTTCCACGCCGGCCAGCACGACGGTCAGCGGCACCACGGTCAGCGCGTGCTTCCGCAGCAGCTCGGGTGGAAGGTAGGCGGTGGAGTCGGTGACGACCGCGACTGGCATGCGGGCACCGTAGCGGATCAAGCTGGACGGTTGCCTGACCGCGCCCGCTCAGACCGGCTCGGCGGAGACCGGAACACCTGTCGCGGCGGTGCCTGTCGAAACGGTGGAGGCCTCCATCGGGCCGACGTTGTGGGCGCGCAGGTGCCACCCGCGCTCGACGTCGTGACGCAGTTCCGTCCAGTGGCAGTTGCGCAGCGAGCCGACGGCACGCAGCACGGCGTGCTCCCAGCCGAGCAGGTGGCCGCAGCCCTGACGGGCGGCGCCGCCGTGGGTGGCGATCACCACGGTGCCCCCGGGCAGTTGGTCGGCGGCCTCCTGCAACGCGGTGCCGATGCGTTTGCCCAACTCGTCCAACGGTTCGATGTCCGCTCCCGGGTCGGGGTCCCCGGCCCGCCAGCGGGCGTACTCTGCGGGGAACCGCTCCGCCACCTCGGCCAGCAGCAGCCCCTGCCAGCTGCCGAAGTCCCGCTCCCGCAGGCGGGCGTCGGAGCGTACCGGCAGGCCGGTGAGCGCGGACAGCGCGGCGGCGGTGTCCGCGGCGCGGCTCAGGTCGCTGGCGACCAGGGCATCCGGGCGCAGCGCGGCCAGCAGCGGCGCGGCCCTGCGCGCCTGTTCCCGGCCGAGGTCGTTCAGCGGTACGTCGGTCTGTCCCTGCACCCTGCTGGCGGCGTTCCAGTCGGTGTTGCCGTGCCGCCAGATGATCAGCCTGGTCACTCGCCCGATCCGGCGGCGGCCTCTGCGCTGGCGAGGTCCCGGTCGACGAACGGAATGGTCGGGCAGTCCTTCCAGAGCCGGTCGAGGGCGTAGAACTCGCGCTCCTCGGTGTGCTGCACGTGCACCACGACATCGACGTAGTCGAGCAGCACCCAACGACCGCCGCGCTCGCCCTCCCGACGCACCGGCTTCGCCTTCTCCGGCAGGTCGAGCAGGGCCTCCTCGATGGCGTCGACGATGGCCAGCACCTGGCGCTCGTTCGGGGCCGCGGCGAGCAGGAACGCGTCGGTGATGGCGAGTTGGTCGCCCACGTCGATGATGACGATGTCCTGAGCCTTCTTGTCGGCCGCCGCCTGGGCGGCGACGATCGCCAGCTCGTGAGCGCGTTCGGAAACTGTCACCGTTCTCCTTCGATCAACCGTGCGAGGCTTCCAGCCTCTCACACGGCCCGGATTCCCGACTCGCCAGTTTCAGCCGGAAAACGGCATGAAGCGGTCGAATCACTCCCTATACAGGCACCGTTTCGCGATGTACTGCACCACACCGTCCGGCACCAGATACCAGACCGGCTCCCCCCGGGCGACCCGCGCCCGGCAGTCGGTGGATGAGATCGCCATGGCCGGCACCTGCACCAGGCTGACCGTGTCGGCGGGCAGGTGCGCGGCGGTCAGCTGGAAACCCGGCCGGGTGACCCCGACGAAGTGAGCCAGCTCGAAGATTTCGTCGAGGTCCTTCCAGCTCAGGATCCGCTCCAGCGCGTCCGCGCCGGTGATGAAGAACAGCTGCGCCTTCGCACCGTACTGGGCACGCAGGTCACGCAGGGTGTCGACGGTGTAGGTGGGCCCGCCCCGGTCGATGTCGACCCGGCTGACCTGGAACCGGGGATTGGACGCCGTGGCGATCACGGTCATCAGGTAACGATCCTCGGCCGAGCTGACCGGGACGTCGGCCTTCTGCCAGGGCTGCCCGGTCGGTACGAAGATCACTTCGTCGAGGCCGAACCGGTCCGCCACCTCGCTCGCGGCCACGAGGTGCCCGTGATGGATCGGATCGAACGTCCCGCCCATGATGCCGATCCGCCGGATGTCTTCCTCCACCCCATGATCCTAGGGCGTGCACGACCATGGCCGGGCCGGGCCGTCACCCTCCGGACCGGCCCGGCCACGGTCGTCACGCGCTCGTGGCGGCTACCGCCGTGCGCGCCACCAGGGCGCGGCGCAGGTCGTCGTCGGCGTCGGTGACCACCCGACGCAGCCCCGGCGTGAGGTCCTCGCGGGCCAGCAACGCCGCGGCCGCCTCCCGGGTGGGCTGGGACACCGCGTGGCGGGGGTAGGCAAGCTTGGCGACCTCATCAGCCACCCAGGGCGTACGCAGCCGCGCGGCGGCCGGCATGTCGGCGAAGTAGCTGGCCACGTAGGTGCTGGTCAGGTCGGCCTGCTCGGGCTGCCAGAAGCCCTCCGCCGTCGCCTCGACCAGCCGATTCGACAGTTCCGTGTTCGACACGATGATCTTCCATGCGGCCTGCTTGGCAGCGGGATCGGGCAGGGCGGCCCGGCACCGGGCGGCCCGCTCGGCACCGGTGGCGCTCGGGTCGGCTGCCGCCTCGGCCTCGATCTCGGCCACACCGGCGGCACCGAGCACCACCAACCGGCCGAGCAGCGCCCACCGCAGTTCGGTGTCCACGGCCAACCCGGTGGGCACGGCCCGGCCGGCCAGCCATCCGGTGAGCAGCTCGGCATCGGTGCTCGCGGCGATCAGCCCCCGGGCGGCGGCCAGTTGCAACGACTCTCCCGGGGTGGCGCCGTCGAGCAACCGCCGGCAGGACTCCGCGACCCGGGCCAGAGCGGACCGTCGGGCCAGCGGATCGAGATAGCGGTCGATAAGCCTGCGACTCATCGTCAGCACGTCCTCGACGATGATCACTTCTGTCTCGGTGGGCAGTGCCGCGACGATCAGGTCGACCAGACCGGTGACCGGCCGTTCCCCGTCGGTCGCCGCGTCCAGCGCCTCACCCCACAGCAGGGCCCGGGCCAGCGGGTCGTGCAGACGGGGCAGCAGCAGCGGCACCGCATCGGCCGACGCGGGGTCGAGGCGGATCTTGGCGAAGGTCAGGTCGCCGTCGTTGGGCAGCAGAACCGCAGCCGCCGGCTCCCCGGCCAACCCGACGAGCCGGGTACGGCCGTCGTCGCTCTTCGGTTCGAGGTCGACCTCGAACCGCTCGGCGGTGCCATCCACGGCGTACCGGCCCACGCCGATGCGGTGTGGGCGCAGCACCGGGTGCGTCGACGGCGCGGTCTGGGCGATCACGACCTCGTCGTACCGGCCGTCGGCGTCCAGCGCCACCTCGGCCCGCAGCGTGTTGACCTGCGCGGTCCGCAGCCAGGACTCCGCCCAGTCGGTCAGTTCCCGCCCACTGCTGGCGGCCAGGCTATCGAGCAGGTCGGCGAGGGTGGCGTTGCCAAAGCGGTGCCGGCTGAAATGATCGTTGAGGCCGGCCAGGAACGCCTCGTCACCGAGCCACGCCACCAGCTGCCGCAGCACACTGGCCCCCTTGGCGTACGAGATGCCGTCGAAGTTGAGCAGCCCCTCGGCGGCGTCGATGACCCGCTCGGGTGCCACCGGATGGGTGGAGGGGCGCTGGTCGGCGGCGTATCCCCACGCCTTGCGGCGCAACGCGAAAGTCGTCCAGGCCCGGTCGAACCGGGTCGCCTCGGCGGTGACCCGGGTGCCCAGATATTCCGCGAACGATTCGTTCAGCCACAGATCGTCCCACCAACGCATGGTGACCAGGTCGCCGAACCACATGTGCGCCATCTCGTGGGCGATCGTGGTGGCGCGCAGCTCGCGCTCGCTGTCGGTGACCGCCGAGCGGAACACGTAGTCGTCGCGGAAGGTGACCAGGCCCGGATTCTCCATGGCACCGGCGTTGAACTCGGGCACGAACGCCTGGTCGTACTTGCCGAACGGGTAGCGCTCGTCGAACAGCTGGTGGAACCGGTCGAGGCACTGCTTCGTGACGGTGAAGATCTCCGCCGCGTCGGCGTCGAGGTGCTCGGCGAGCGAACGCCGGCAGTACACACCCAGCGGAATCCCGTCGTGGGTGTCCCGGCGTACGTGCCAGGGGCCGGCGATCAGAGTGAAGAAGTACGTCGCGATCGGCAGGGTGGGAGCGAACTCCCAGCGACCCGGCCCCGGGTTGGCCGCGAGTTCCGCGTTGGCCGCCACTGTCCAGTGCTCCGGCGCGCTCACCGACAACGTGACCGGCGCCTTCAGGTCCGGCTGGTCGAAGGCGGCGAAGACCCGCTGCACATCGTCCAGGAACGACATGACGTACAGGTAGGTCTCACCGTCGGCGGGGTCGACGAAGCGGTGCATCCCCTCGCCGGTGTTCGTGTACGCCATCTCGCTTTCGACGGTCAGCGTGTTCTGCGTCGCCAGGCCGGTCAGCGGCAGGCGGTTGTCGTCAAGCGTCGCGGGATCGAGATCGGTGTCGTTGAGGCGTACCGCCAGCAGTTTCGCCGGCTTGACCTCGGCGAAGGTGTCGGGGCCGGTGGCCCGGAACCGGATCGTGACGTGCGATCGGAAGCGTTCACCGCCCCCGGTGAGGTCGAGATCCACCTGGTAGGACTCGACGGTGATCGACGCGCCACGCGCGGTCGCCTCTGCACGGCTCAGGCTCGGCATCCGCTTATCCTGCCCGATGAGGGAACGAACCGGCTTCCCCATTTCCCCTGGTACTGGAGGACGGGACCATGACAGCGCACCCCAAGGGTGACTTCGACCTCTCCCGGGCGGTCTGGCAACGGGCCGAGGGCGACACCTCGGAGGCCGCAGTGGAGGTCGCCTTCGTCGACGATCTCATCGGCATGCGCAACTCCGCCGAGCCGGACGGCCCGGTGCTGGTGTTCACCCAGGCCGAGTGGGACGCCTTCGTCGCGGGTGCCCAGGACGGCGAGTTCGATCTGGACTGAGCGGGATGCGGTGCCCCGGAGACGTTCACGGGACGCCGCCGGCACCGACGATGACCGGCGGCGTCCCCGACCTAGTCACCGTCGCCCCAGCCGAGGCCACCCGGACCGGGCGCGTGATGAAAACCGGCGTGGCCGGCGACATCGACACACCGTTCGGCGTCCGGCCCGAGGGCACCACAGAACAGCCGCTCCGCACGGTGCCAGGCATCGGCCGGCGACAACGCGCACGCACCGATCGCCAGCTCGGGCCGGAGCACGCTCAACGCCTCGGCGTACCCGACGGCCACCTCACGGGCGGTGACGAGATCGGCAGCGGTGAAGCCGAGATGCACGGTGAAGTGGCGGTCGGGCCGGGCCTGGCGGCGTGGCGGCCCCACCAGCGGTGGTCGGTCCCTGCCGGCCGCCCCGGCTGGCCACCGTCGCCAGTACGCCGCACGGTTGTTTCGCATCCATCCTCCCCGTGGCCTGCCGAACCCCTGACCGACGACGCAACCAGCGACCCGGCCCGGCGGCCGGATCAACCGCCGGGGCAGGTCGACGACGCCGCCGTATTCAGCTAACCAGGCTTCCCCGAGCCTGGGAGGGGCCAGCAGCTCCGCTACCGGACCGGCCCGGCCGCGCTGCCGCCCGTTGATGCGGTTGCGCCGCCCTGACCTGGGTAGTCACCATCCGCGAGGATCGAGTGGCCGGTCGGCGACGGCCGCGCCCCGGCAGCAGGGGACCCGATGGCGACCATTCCGACGGACCGCAGCCCGGACAGCACTCTGGCCTTCCTGCGGGCCGGCTACCGGTTCGTCAGTCAACGGTGCGAGCGGCACGGCACCGACATCTTCCAGACCCGCCTGCTGCTGGAGCCGACGATCTGTCTGCGCGGCCGGGCCGCCGCCGAACTCTTCTACGACGCCGACCGGTTCGTGCGGGCGGGCGCCATGCCGGGCCGGGGTCAACGGACGCTGACCGGCCGGGGCGGCGTCCAGGGTCTCGACGGCGACGCCCACCACGACCGCAAGGCCATGTTCATGTCGCTGATGACGCCGACCGCAGTGCGGCGGCTCGGGCAACTCTTCGTCGACGAGTGGCAGGCCCGGCTGCCCGCCTGGGAACTGGCCGGGACGGTGACCCTGCACACCGAGGTCGCATCGATGCTGACCCGAGCGGTCTGCGCCTGGGCCGGGGTGCCACTGGCCGCCGGCGAGCTGGACCGGCGCACCGCCGACCTACAGGCCATGATCGACAGCGCCGCCGCGCTCGGTCCGAAGCACTGGCGTGGTCGGCTGGGCCGGCTGCGCGGCGAGCACTGGGCCGGCGATCTCGTCGAGCGGGTACGCGGCGGGTCGCTGTCCCCGCCCGACGGCACCGCCCTGCGCGTGATCGCCGAGCACCGCGACGGCGCGGGGCATCGGCTGCCCCGCCGCGTCGCCGCGGTGGAACTGCTGAACGTGCTGCGCCCGACCGTCGCGGTGACCCGGTTCGTGGTCTTCGCCGCGCTGGCCCTGCACGACCATCCCGCCTGGCGGCAACGGGTACGCGACGATGACGAGGCCGCCGGGAAGTTCGTGCAGGAGGTACGCCGCTACTACCCGTTCTTCCCGGTGACCGTGGCCCGGGTCCGGCGGGACTTCGACTGGCAGGGCTACCACTTCCCGCAGGGCCGCCGGGTGCTGCTGGATCTCTACGGCACCGATCATCACCCCGAGCTGTGGCCGGAGCCGGAGCGGTTCCGGCCGGAGCGTTTCGCCGGCTGGCCGGGTGACCCGTTCACATTCATACCGCAGGGCGGCGGAGGTCATCTCACCGGACACCGCTGCGCCGGAGAGTGGATCACCATCGAGTTGATGAAGCGTGCGGTGGCGCTGCTGACCGAGGTCGTCCGCTACGACGTACCACCGCAGGATCTCGCGGTGGACCTGAGCCGGATGCCGGCACTGCCCGGCAGCGGCTTCGTGGTCAGCGCCGTGCGGCGCGTCCGCTGAGCCCGCCGGCCGCGGCCTGCCCGGGCTGACGCCGGGCGCGGCCGTTACCCCGGCAGAGACCGCGAGACGGGCGGAAGGCAAGGGCTCCTCCGATCGGGTACGCCCGAGGAGGAGCCCTTGCCTACGTCACGCCGATGTCGCGTCCGGTGCGTACGACGGACCGGCGCGAGCAGCCGCTGGGTTCGTTGACCGGTCAGTGCCGTACCTGGTCCCGGGAGTGCTGCGCCCGGTGCTTCACGTCGTGGGCCGCGGACCGGGTGTCATCGGTCACCGCCTGCGCGGCGTCCTGCGCGCTGGCCTTCACCGACTCGGCTGCCTGCTGCGCCGGCTCGCGCAGTTCCTCCTTCACCTCGCTGGCCACCCGGCCCAGCGTCTCGGTCACCGCCGAGCCGTGCTCACCGGCCTTCTCCCGGGCCTGGGTGGCCAACCGCTGCTCACGCTGAGTCGGGGGAACGAGCGAGGACACGAGCATGCCGACGCCGAAGGCGATGAGGCCGGCGGCCAGCGGGTTCCCCTCGGACTTGCGCCTGATGACCTGCGGGGCGCGATGTGCCGCGTCGCCGACGGCCGAGGTGGCCGAATGCGCGGCGTCGCCCATCGCAGCGGCCGTCGCGGCGGCACGATCGCCGGCCGAGTGGGCACCCTGGCTGGTCTGATGGCCGAGGTCGGATGCGGTTCCCATTACCTTGTCCCTCACATTCTGCAGCGTGCTACGCACCCGCTGCTTACGGTCGTCGACGATGCGGCCCGGGCTGACCTTGTACGCCAGGGCGTCCACGTCGGAACTGAGGTTGTCGCGGGTGGCTTCGATCTCCCGGCGGATCTGGACGGGGTCGGTGCTCATCGGGTCACTCCCTCCGGGTGTGGCTTGAGCGCGTCGGGGATGCGCTGCACGCTGTCGTTGGTCTGCTTGAGCCCACGGATGCGCTCCGCGTTCCGTCGGCCCATCGTGTAGAGAACTGCCGCGATCGCCGCCCAGATGACGGCCACGATCAGTCCCGCCCAGCCGGCGTCCATCACGTTGGACAGGCCGCCCCAGAGGGCGAGGGAGAGGAACAGGGCGACCATGTACGCGCCGAAGCCGGCACCGCCGAATAGGCCAGCGGCCTTGCCCGCCTTCTTCCCCTCCTGCCGGATCTCGGCCTTCGCCAGCTCCACCTCCTGCCGCATCAGCGTCGACAGGTCGCTGGTGACCTGGCGCATCAGCTCGCCGATGGAGCTATCCCGGACCTCGTCTGCGGAGGGCGGGTGATGGTTCCGGGCGTCCGCCGCGGAACTCTGCGTAGGCGTGGTCATGCCGTCGCCTCCCTTCGGATGACTCGGGTCCTCACCGGCGGCTAGTTCCGCTGGACGGCACGCCCGGCAGCGGATCGGTCCGGTCCACCGGGGGCAGCGGCGCGCCCGTTGCGGAGTGACCCTCGCCGATCGGCCGGACGTCGGCGGGCTGCGTACGCGGGTCGAGGCTTTCTCCGGCGGACACTCCCGTCGGCCCGACGGGCGGCGGGGCCTGCGTCGGCAGGGCCACCGTCCGGTCGGGGTCGCCGTACGGGTCGTGCGTGGCGGTGTGGCCGGAACTGTCGTCGCCATTCGCGGAGAGGTTGCGGGTAAGCCGGCCAGCCACCGCTCCGAGCAGGGCCGCGCCGACCAGGAAGGTGCCGGGGTTGCGGCGCGCGTAGTCGCGTACCTCGGTGAGCAGGTCGCCGGGTTGGCGCTGCTCCAGCCAACCGGCGACACCGTGCACCCGGTCGGAGGCCTGCCGGGCGAGTTCGCTCACCGGGCCGGCCTGGCCACCGTTGTCGGCCATCGAACGCATCTCGTCGGCCAGCGAGCGAAGGCCACCGGCGGCGCGTCGCTGTTGCTCACCGGCTTGACCGGCGAGTTGTGTACGAGCCTCGCCGTACAGGTCGCGGGCTTGGCGGGCGGTCTCCCGGCCAACCTCCCGGCCCTGCTCGCGGGCAGTCTCGGCCACCGCTCCGCCGGCGTGAGCGGCATCCGAACCCACCTGGCGGGCCTGTTCACGGACGCCGCTGCCGTTCGGCGAATCGGGCTCGTGGGTCCTGGGGGTCGATGACAGGTCGTAGGTCATGATGTCCTTCCGCTGCGGGATCATCGCAGGTGTCGGGGGTACGGCGAACGATGTCGCCGCTGTCCCTGATTGACCTACCCCGCCATCGGCCGCCCATGCTCGATCGGAGAATTCCCTGCGGATCGGGCTCGACCGCCCGTTCGACCTCCCCTGAGCAGGGCTCAGGCCGGAACCGGCAGCCGCTTGGCGAGGCAGGGCCGATACGGTCCGCCACCGGGCTCACCGTCGCCGGGAAGCGACTCGTACCCGCAGGCCCGGAAGAACGCCACCGCCGCTGGCAGGTGCGGCCCGGTCTCCACCCGAACGAGAGAGTGCCCCCGCTGGTACGCCAACTCCTCCAGCGCGGCGACCAGTTGGCGGGCGACACCGCGACGCCGGTAGGCGGGACGCACGTACAGATGCTCCAACTCGCCGGTGTCGTCGTCGCGGACCCGGATCCCGCCGTACGCCACCGCCCGGCCGGCAAGCACGGCCGTCAGCCAGCAGGCGTCACCGTGCGTACCGATGTCCCGCCCGGCGGCACCGCCCGCAAGCTCACGCAGCTCGCGCTGCTCGGCCGCGGCAAGCGCGGCGACCTCCGGATCCGCCAGCGGGCGGGACTGGATCAGCATCACTCCACGCTAGGGCGACGAAATTTCGCGAGGGTTTCCAGCAGTCGTCCCCATTTCGGAGCGCACCGAGCTATTCGGCGTCATCTCCGTCAGCGGGCACCGGCTCGACCTCGTCGGCCGGTCGCTGCCGGCGTGCCTTACGGGCCGCCAGCCGCTCGGCGGCACTGACCCGGGTCGATTTCTCCTCCAGCCGGACGTCACGGCCCCGGGCGCCCGGGACGAACTCGGCGCCGGCGTAGAGGGTGGGCTGCCAGTCGAACTCCCGTTCGCCGATGCGAACCAGGTCACCTGGCTGGGCCCCCGCCTTGGCCAACTGCTCCTCGACGCCGAGACGCGCCAGCCGGTCGGCGAGGTAGCCGACCGCCTCGTCGTTGTCGAAGTTCGTCTGACGCACCCAACGCTGGGGACGGACACCGCGCACGGTGTACGAGCCGTCGTCCTCGGCCTCGATGGTGAAACCGGCGTCGTCGACCGCCTTCGGCCGGATCACGATCCGCGTCGGTTCGGCCGGTGGTGCCGCCGCTCGCGACTGCTCCACCAGTTCCGCCATCGCGTACGTGAGTTCCTTGAGCCCTTCCCTCGTGGCCGCGGAGACTTCGAAGACCCGCAGGCCACGCGCCGCCAGGTCGGGTCGGACGATCTCGGCGAGGTCGCGGCCGTCCGGCACGTCGACCTTGTTCAGCGCGACCAGGCGGGGCCGGTCGGCCAACCCGCCGTACTCGGCCAACTCCGCCTCGATGGTGTCGATGTCGGCCAACGGGTCGCGCCCCGGCTCCAGGGTGGCGGTGTCGATGACGTGCACCAGCACGGCGCAGCGCTCGACGTGCCGAAGGAACTCCAGCCCCAGACCCTTGCCGGTGGCCGCCCCGGGGATCAGCCCGGGCACGTCGGCGACGGTGAAGGTGTGGTTGTCGAGCCGAACCACGCCGAGGTTCGGTACCAGCGTGGTGAACGGATAGTCGGCGATCTTGGGTTTGGCTGCGGAGATCACCGAGATCAGCGACGACTTACCGGCCGACGGGAAGCCCACCAGACCGACGTCGGCCACGCTCTTCAGCTCCAGCACCACGTCCAGGTGCTCGCCGGGCTCGCCCAGCTCTGCGAAGCCGGGTGCCTTGCGGCGCGCGTTGGCCAGCGAGGCGTTGCCCCGGCCGCCACGCCCGCCCCGGGCCACCTCGAAGGTGGTGCCGGCGCCAACCATGTCGGCCAGCACGGTGCCGTCGCTGGTCTGTACCACCGTGCCGTCGGGCACCTTGAGCACCAGGTCGGCACCGTTGCCGCCGTCCCGGTTGGATCCCGCGCCGCCCCGCCCGTTCTCCGCCTTCACGTGCGGCCGGAAGTGAAAGTCGAGCAGCGTGTGCACCTGCGGGTCGACCACCAGGGAGACGCTGCCACCGTGCCCGCCGTTGCCCCCATCCGGGCCGCCGAACGGCTTGAACTTCTCCCGGTGGATCGAGACACAGCCGTGCCCGCCGTCGCCGGCCTGCAAATGCAGGACGACCCGGTCAACGAACGTCGTCACGACGTAATCCTTCCAGCAGGGCTCGGCCCTGCGCGAGAAAAGGCGAAGCGGGCCGGGACATCAGGTCCACGGCCCGCTTACGCCGGACAGCTACTGCTGCGGCACGATGCTGACGGTCTTGCGACCGCGCCTGGTGCCGAACTGGACCGCACCGGCGGCCAGCGCGAAGAGCGTGTCGTCTCCGCCACGGCCGACCAGGTCACCGGGGTGGAACTTGGTGCCACGCTGACGAATGAGGATCTCACCCGCGCTGACGACCTGACCACCGAAGCGCTTCACGCCGAGTCGCTGGGCCGCGGAGTCACGACCGTTACGCGAGCTGGACGCACCCTTTTTGTGAGCCATTGGAGGACGACCTACTTCCCGCTGGAGATGCCGGTCACCTTGACCTGGGTCAACGGCTGGCGGTGACCCTGGCGCTTGTGGTAGCCGGTCTTGTTCTTGAACTTGTGGATCCGGATCTTCGGGCCCTTGGTGTGTGCGGCGATCTCGCCGGACACCTCGACCTGAGCGAGCTTCGCCGCGTCGGTCACCAAGTCGTCACCGTCGACGAGGAGCACCGCGGCGAGCTTCACCGCGTCACCGGGAGCACCGGTGAGCTTCTCGACCTCGATCACGTCGCCTTCGGCGACCTTGTACTGCTTGCCGCCGGTCTTGACGATCGCGTACATCGGAGGCGCACTCCCTGTCGTTGAGGCTGCTAGCGTCTTTCCCACCGTTGCCGGTCGGTCGTCCCCACGGCGGCTCGCCGGGCAGCAGAAGCACGGCGGCGCGGGCACGCGGGAACTCGGCACACCAAAGTGCGCCGCAGGCTAGCGTACGCCATGGTCGGGCCGGGACCCAAACCGGGCCGGGCCGGTCAGCGGGCGCAGAGCCGGTCGAGGCGCTGCTGCAACCGGTCGAGCGCGGTCCCCTCGAGCGCCTCAATGTCGGTGCCGAGCCGGCCGACCTCGGTCGACAACTCTGTCAGCAGCTCCTTGAGCCGCTGGTCGTCCGCGCGTGCTGCCTGTGCCCTGAGCGCCTTCTCCCAGTCGCTGAGGGCCGCCTCGGCCCGCCGGCCGGCCGCCTGCGCGTCGGCGCTGTCACCCGCACCGGTAGCCGTGGCCATCGCGGCGAGCTGCTCGACGTACTTTTTCCCCGCGTCGCCGCTGGCCTGTTGGGCGGCGGCACAGACCTCTGGGGCGTTTCCGCCTGCCGCCCCGGGGGCGGGGGTCGCCGCCGACGGTTCCAGGGTCGGCGTCGCCGGGTCGGTGGTGACCTCGACGCGCGTCGAGGCCGAGGCGGACGGCTCGCCCGCGTCGGGCCGCTCGGTCGAGCAGGCAGCGCCGACGAGCAGCACGGCAGTGGCCACGGTGACGGCGAGCGGTCGGCGCATCGTCTCCTCCTCCGGCGGTCGCGTCCACCCGCCGTGCGACTGAGGGCACGGGAACGGGCCAGTCAGCCCGGACCGGGCGCGGGGGCCGCCCGTCGACCATACGGGACGGTCCCGCCCGGCGGACATCACCACCGGACGGGACCGGTCGGGCCGTCGTCTGCCCGGCACCTGGCCGAGCGCGCCCACCGAACGTCGCGTCAGGGTCGGGTACGGCGACGCGCGCCGCCACGACGAGAACGACGCCGACCGGTGCCGCCCTCCTCCTCGTCGGTCTCGCCGACCGCATCCGGGTCGTCCGGGGCGGCGAGCCGTGCCGCCTCGCCCTGCTGGCTGTCGGCGACGTCCGTCGCGGCCGGGGTGTCCGTCTCGTAACGCGAGAGGTCGTAGCCCATCGTGTCGTGGAAGTCGGCGTCGGCGGTGCTCGTCGTGTCGGTCTCGGTGACCTCCACCACGGTCCGCTCCGCCGAGGCGGCGCTCTTACGCGCGCGGCGCCGGGACGAAGCAGTCGGCTGCTCGGTGGCCGGCGCACTCGCCGAGGCAACCGCCTTGACCTTGTCCCCGCCACCGGAGCGTGCCTTCTCCGGCACCGGTTCGGTGTGAATGATCAAACCCCGACCCTTGCAGCACTCACAGGTCTCGCTGAACGCCTCCAGCAGTCCGGCGCCGATCCGCTTCCGGGTCATCTGCACCAGGCCCAGCGAGGTGATTTCCGTGACCTGGTGTTTGGTGCGGTCCCGCCCCAGGCACTCGGTCAGCCGGCGCAGCACCAGCTCGCGGTTCGACTCCAGCACCATGTCGATGAAGTCGATCACCACGATGCCGCCGATGTCCCGCAGCCGCAGCTGCCGGACGATCTCCTCGGCCGCCTCCAGGTTGTTGCGGGTGACCGTCTCCTCCAGGTTGCCCCCGGCACCTGTGTACTTGCCGGTGTTCACGTCGACCACCGTCATCGCCTCGGTCCGGTCGATCACCAGGTGCCCGCCGGAGGGCAGGAAGACCTTGCGGTCGAGCCCCTTGAGGATCTGCTCGTCGATGCGGTACTCGGCGAAGATGTCAGTGGTGCCGATGTGCCGGCGCAACCGGGCGACCAGGTCCGGCGACACGTGCGACAGGTACGACTCGACCATGTCGTACGCCTCGTCGCCCTCCATGACCAGCTCGCGGAAATCCTCGTTGAACAGGTCGCGAACCACTCTGATCACGAGATCGGGCTCCTGATAGAGAAGCACCGGCGCGCCGCCCTCGGCAGCCTTGGCCTGGATGTCCTCCCACTGCGCCTGGAGCCGCTTGACGTCCCGGGCCAGTTCGTCCTCACTGGCGCCCTCGGCCGCGGTCCGGACGATCACCCCGGCACCTTCGGGCACGAGCTTCTTCAGCACGTCACGCAGCCGCTTGCGCTCGGTGTCCGGCAGCTTGCGGCTGATCCCGGAGGCGTTGCCGCCGGGCACGTAGACCAGGTGCCGGCCGGAGAGCGCGATATGGCTGGTCAACCGGGCGCCCTTGTGCCCGATCGGATCCTTGGTGACCTGGACCAGCACCGAATCACCGGACCTGAGCGCCTGCTCGATCGAGCGGGCCCTGCCCTCCAGGCCGGTGGTGTCCCAGTTGACCTCGCCGGCGTACAGGACCGCGTTGCGGCCACGGCCGATGTCGACGAACGCCGCCTCCATGCTCGGCAGCACGTTCTGCACCTTGCCGAGGTAGACGTTTCCGGCCATCGTGCCGGCGGAACTACGGGTGACGTAGTGCTCGACCAGGACGCCGTCCTCCAGCACGGCGATCTGGGTCCGGTCCCCACGCTGGCGTACGGCCATCACCCGGTCGACCGCCTCGCGGCGGGCCAGGAACTCCGACTCGCTGAGGATCGGCGGGCGGGTACGGCGCTGCTCGCGGCCGTCGCGACGGCGCTGCCGCTTGGCCTCCAGCCGGGTCGAGCCGGAGACGCCCTGCACCTCGTCGACCGTTCGGCGGGGCTCCCTGATCTTCACCACGGTGGGCACACCGTCGTCGGCGGCACCGTCGGTGTCACCGGCCCCCCGGCGACGCCGCCGCCGACGCCGACGGGTCATCCCGTCGCCATCGGCCTCGTCGCCCTCCTCGGACTCGGCCTCGGTCTCCGACTCGGCCGGCTCGGCCTGAACGGGCTCCGCGGCCTCGCCCTCCTCGGCCTCCTCGCCGTCGTCGACGCCGCCCTTGCCCCGGCCCCGGCCCCGGCGACCGCGACGGCGGCGACGCCGGCCGCCGGCGGTCTCCTCGTCGTCGTCCTCCTCGGCGGCCTCCTCGGTCGCCACGGTGGGTTCCTCCTCGGTCTCGGCCTCCGCCACCGGCTCGGTCTCCCGCCGGCCCCGACGACGCCGCCGGGACGGCTCGGCCGGTTCCTCTGCCGGCTCCGCTTCGGTGGGCTGCGCGGCGGCAGCCCGGGCGGCGAGCACCTCTTCCGGCGCCATGAACAGCACCGTCGGTGCGGTGAGCGCGGCCTTGCGACGGCGGGAGCGGCCTTCGGGTTCGGCCGGCACAGCGTCCGGGCCCACCGGCTCCGTGGTCTCGGCCGACTCGGCCACCTGCTCCGAATCGGCGGCGCCCTCGGCTGGCAGCGCGGCGGAACCGAAGTCGGTGCCGGCCGCCGGTGCGAGACCGGCGTCGGCGGCGGGCTGCGTCGACTCGGCCTGGGCGGACGGCTCGATCACGGCGTCGGACGGTGGCTCGGCGGGCGCGGGCGCGGACTTCCGGCGACGGGTACGCGTCACCTTGACCGGCGGCACCACGTCGCTGTCGGTGGGCTCCGCCTCGGCCACGGTCAGCGGCTCCTCGACCGCCTTCTGCCCGGTGGTCGCCTTACGGCGGCGTCGCGGCGTCTTCGCGGCCGGGTCGAGGTCCCCCGAAACCGGGGCGAACACCTCGGCCTGGGGAGCCTCTCCGCTGCCTATCGCTGCGGCGCCGGACGCCTCGACCGGCGCGTCGGTCTGCTCCGGCTGGCTGACCGAGGTGGCCCGACGTCGGGTGGTCCGACGTCGCGGGGTCGGCTCGGCGTCGGTCGCGCCACCCAGGTCGGCGGTGCCGCTCACGGCACCGGCGATCTCCTCCGGCGGGTCGGCGACCGGACCGGATTCGGTCGCGTCCTGCGGCGGACGCGACGACCCGGTCGCCTCAGCGGTGCTGCTCTCGGCGCTCTCGTCGGCCGGATCGATGCCGGCGCGTTCGCTGCCCTCGGGCTCGTTCTCGAGCATGGACGTTCTCCAGTTCTGGCTTCCCCGGGCGCGGGTGAGCGCTGCCACGCAGGGTTGCCGCAAAAGGTGTTTCCCCGGGCGCACGGGGTGCGCGCCGGCGAAGTCTGCCTGCCTGGACGCCGACCGTCGGTCAGCGCCCGCCGATGGTTGCCCCGTCGCGGTCCGCGTCCAGCGGATCCACGATCGCGCCCTGCGCGGTCAGCGTGCCCTGAGCCAGCCGGATCACCTTCGGGGCCACCGGCGGCTCCAGGCCGGCCACCACGCGGAAGCCGGAAAGGACGTCATCGGGCCGTACGGACGGGGTGACCTGCCGCACGACCAGTTCGAGTATCGCACACGGTACGGCCGGGTCCTCGGAAGGCGTCGCCGATGCGGCAATCACATCGATGCCGACAACTGCGGAGCGTGCGTCGAAGGTGCGTCGCCCCTGCTTGGTCATCCGCTCGACCAGCACCTCGTCGGCGGCGGTGAAGACGGCCACCGCCTTGGCCAGCACGTCGGGATCCACCTGCGGCAACTCGATCCGCCAGCGAGACGCCTCGATCCGGTCGGGCAGGCTCGCGCCGCTGGCCACCACGACGTCGAGCACGTCGAGGCCGGGCGAGAGCGCCGCGTCCAGCGCCAACCGCAACTGCTCCGGATCGACCGGCTCACGCAGGCCGATCTCCAGATATTCGGCCTCGCTCGCCACCCCGGTCGGCGCCGCGCTGGCGTACGAGATCTTCGGGTGCGGGGTGAAACCCTGGGAGAAGGCGACCGGTACACCGGCCCGGCGCAGCGCCCGCTCAAAGGCCCGGGCGAAGTCCCGGTGCGAGGTGAACCGCAGCGGGCCACGCTTGGCGTACCGGATCCGGACGCGCTGGACGACCGGTGCCTGGCCCCCCTCGGGCTGTGGTTTCCTACTGATCGTCGTGCTCCTCGGTGTCGGGCCCCACCCGTGGCGCCGCGGTTACTGCTGGGCGCCGGCGGACAGCTTCAGGCCGTTGACCGGGGTCAACGGGAGCAGCTTCCGGCCGGTCGGGCCGATCTGGATCTCGGTGTCCATCGCCGGGCAGACGCCGCAGTCGAAGCAGGGCGTCCACCGGCAGTCATCCTGCTCGTACTCGCTGAGCGAGTCCTGCCAGTCCTGCCAGAGCCAGTCCTTGTCCAGGCCGGAGTCCAGATGGTCCCAGGGCAGGACCTCCAGCTCGTCGCGCTCCCGGGTGGTGTACCAGTCGAGGTCCACCCCGAGATCGGGCAGCACCTCAGCCGCCGCGTCCACCCAGCGCTGGTACGAGAAGTGTTCGCTCCAGCCGTCGAACCGTCCGCCCTTCTCCCAGACCCGGCGGATCACCGCGCCGATCCGGCGGTCGCCTCGGGACAGCAGGCCCTCGATCAGCGAGGGCTCGCCGTCGTGGTAGCGGTAACCGATCGCCCGACCCAACGAGCGATCAGCGTTGATGGCCTGCTTGAGCAGCCTCAGCCGGTGATCGATGACCTCCGGCCGCTGCATGGCCGCCCACTGGAACGGGGTGTGCGGCTTGGGCACGAACCCGCCGATCGAGACGGTGCACCGGATGTCCTTGGAACCGGTGGCGGCACGACCGGCCCGGATGACCTCATGCGCCATGTCGGCGATCTCCAGGACGTCGTCGTCCGTCTCGGTCGGCAGACCGCACATGAAGTACAGCTTCACCTGCCGCCAACCGTTCGTGTACGCGGTGACGACGGTGCGGATCAGGTCGTCCTTCGACACCATCTTGTTGATCACCTTGCGGATCCGCTCCGACCCGCCCTCGGGAGCGAAGGTCAGACCGGTCCGTCGGCCGTTGCGGGACAGCTCCTGCGCCAACTCGATGTTGAACGCGTCCACCCGGGTGGACGGCAACGAGAGCGAGACGTTGGTGCCCTGGTACTGCTCGGCCAGGCCGGAGCACATGTCACCGATCTCGGAGTGGTCGGCCGACGACAGCGACAACAGGCCCACCTCGTGGAAGCCGGAGAACTCCAGCCCCTGCTGCACCATCTGCCCCACCGTGGTGATCGAACGCTCGCGCACCGGCCGGGTGATCATGCCGGCCTGACAGAACCGGCAGCCCCGGGTGCAGCCGCGGAAGATCTCCACCGCATACCGCTCGTGCACCGTCTCGGCCAGCGGGACGAGCGGCTTCTTCGGGTACGGCCAGGCGTCCAGGTCCATCGTCGTGCGCTTGTGCACCCGGAACGGCACGTCCGCCCGGTTCGGCACGACCCGCTGGATCCGGCCGTCCGGCAGGTAGTCCACGTCGTAGAAACGCGGCACGTAGACGCTCTCGGTACGCGCCAGCCGCAGCAGCAGCTCGTCCCGGCCGCCGGGACCGCCCTCGGCCTTCCACTCCCGGACGATCCCGGTGATCTCCAGTACCGCCTCCTCGCCGTCGCCGAGCACGGCGGCGTCGACGAAGTCGGCGATGGGCTCCGGATTGAACGCGGCGTGCCCACCCGCCACGATCACCGGATCGGCGTCGGTGCGGTCGGCGGCGAGCAGCGGGATGCCGGCCAGGTCGATCGCGGTGAGCAGGTTGGTGTAGCCCAGCTCGGTGGCGAACGACACTCCGAACAGGTCGAAGTCGCGAACCGGGCGGTGGGCGTCGACGGTGAACTGCGGCACGCCGTGGGCGCGCATCAGCTTCTCCAGATCCGGCCAGACCGCGTACGTCCGTTCGGCGAGGGTGTCCGGCTGCTCGTTGAGCACCTCGTAGAGGATCTGCACGCCCTGGTTGGGCAGCCCCACCTCGTACGCGTCCGGATACATCAGCGCCCACCGTACGGTCGCCGCGTCCCACTCCTTGACCACCGCGCCCAGCTCGCCACCGACGTACTGGATGGGCTTGGTCACCTGGGGCAGCAGCGGCTCCAGCCGGGGCCAGACGGAGTTGGCCGCGACGGGACGCGAAGTCGGGGACGGGACGCTCATGATGCCCAAGGGTACGCGGTGCTCCACCGCCAGCCGCGCCGACGGGGCGAGCGCAACCGGTCAGGTTGTCGTACTCCGACGTGACCGCCCCCGCCGGACACCCTCGCTCGTCACCGCGTGGAAGAAAATCATGACACCGATGCCGACCAGTCCGATGACCGGGCTGACGAACCAGCCCAGCGCCCCACCGATGAGATAGAGCGCCATGCCGACCACCGGCCGGATCCGCTGACTGGACACGAACGCCCGGTCGATCCCCTCTCTGAGCAACATCGGGTGCCGACGGAGGTAGGCGAAGAAGGCGAGCCAGGGTGCGGACATCGCGGCGGCGACGAGGGCATAGAGCAGCACGGCGACCCGGCGGTCACGGTCGGTGCCGGCGTGCGCGAAGGCCTCGGCGAGTACCGAGGTCGGAAACGGAATGATCACCACGCCGAGCAGTAGCCACAGGTTGATCCAGTTGAGGCCGAGCGTGGTTCCGCGGATGAGGCGCAGCAGGGTGTGGTGGTTGAGCCAGAGCACGCCGACGTACCCGAAGGAGAGCAGGAAGGCCAGGTACGCCGCAGCCTGTTCGAACAGGGCGTGGAGCAGTTCTCCCGGCGCATGGTCGGGAACCTGGAGTTCGATCACCAGAAGAGTGATCACGATGGCGAAGACCCCGTCGCTGAATCCGGTCATCCGACCGATCTCGCTGACCCGCGGCGCACCGGACATCGTCGCTGACTCGGGCATAGGCCGAGACTAAGGGTCCCCATTCGGCCACCATCGGTAAACGGCGCCTACCGGCGGAGCCGCTCGCACCGGCCTTGCCTCATCCCGAGTCGGTCCCGGTGGCACACCGGTACTAACCTCGGACCGGCGCGAGAGGAGATTGCCGCGATGCCGGAGCCGCAGCCGGGAGCCGACCGGCCGGTCGACGGGAGCCGTCCGGATCAACACCGGGACGGGGAGCCGGCGGTCACCCACGAACTGCCCACCGACCCGACCACCGCCGACGACCAGTCGGCCAGGCCAGACGAGGCTGAGCCGACCGGGAACGGGCTGGCCGACACCGAGCCGACCGACGCACCGCCCACCAAGGTCGGCCTGCCCACCAAGGTTGGCCCCCCGACCGACGCAGGGGCCACCGAAGCCGTCTCCGACGACGACCAGCCGTCGGTGGCGCAGGTCGGTCCGCAGGGCACCCGGGTGCTGCCCGAGTCTGCGCCGGAGGCGGCCGCCCCGCGCTGGAGCGGCTCGGCTCCGGTACCCCCGTCCGCACCGCGCCGACGCGGCTGGGGCGAGTCGGCGGAACCCACCCCGCCGCCGGCGACGCCGGTGCCGCAGCCGGAGCACCAGACACCTGTCGACCCGTGGGCCGGCGTCGACACCAGCGGCTGGGACCTTCCCTCGACCGACTTTCCCGCCCTGCCACCGACGCTGTCCTACCCGAGTCCGCCGCCGACCCGGCCGTACTCCGGGCCCCCGGTGTCCCCGGCACCGGTCTCGCCCCATCCGCCGCCGGCGGTCGCGCCACAGCCACAACCCCCGCCGGTCGCGCCACAGCAGCCGCAACCACCCGGGCCCTACCCGCCCATCCCGGCCGGCCCACCGGCACCGTCGCGTGGTCGGCGGGGCAGGAAGAAGTCCAAGGTTGGACCGGTCGCACCCCCACCGGGTTGGCAGCCGCCCTCGGGGTACGTCCCGGTGCCGGTCCGCAAACGTCGCCGCTGGCCCTGGTTGCTGCTGCTGACCCTCGCGTGCTGCTGCGGCTGCCCGGCCTACTACGGCATGCCGATGGCCAGCCAGTACCCGGCGAAGGCCGCGTTGCCGCAGCAGGTGGCCGACCTGCGGCTGCGGGAGGACCCGCGCAGCACCCGCGACGCCCGCCAGCTGGAGACCCAGATGCGCCAGTCGCACTGGCTCGCCGAGGACACCTTCGCCGGGATCTACCACACGAGCAACGGCAAGCGGGTGACCGTCTTCGGCGGCACCGGTTTCCGGTTCGCCCCGTCGGCGGACGCCGACGCCGAGATCGAACGCCTCACCGACCAGTACGCCCTCGGCGACATGCAGATCATGGAGACCGGTGTCCGGGGTCGCCACGAACGTTGCGCGGTGGGACGCACCGACGGGCTCGGCGCGGTGGTGTGCACCTCGGTCGACCACGGCAGCATCACCACGGGTGTCTTCACCGGGCTCTCCGTGGACGACAGCTCCCGACTGCTGGCCACCCTACGGGACCAGATCGTCACCGCGGACGGCTGATCGGATCGACGACGGCACGCCGTGGGCGCACCCGGCGGGACGGCTCAGCGGGCGTCGGTCTCCCCGGTGACCGGCGGATGGGCCCGCGGCGGCGCGTAGCGGGAGACGTACTCCTGACCGGTGAGCTTCTGGATCTCACCCATCATCTCGTCGGTCATCTGCCGCAGCGACAGCCGGTCGTCCGGCCGGCCGGTGAAGTCGAGCGGCTTGCCGAACTTGATGGTGATCTTGCCCGTGAAGGGGCGCGGCACCCGGGCACCGATCGGCTGCACCTTCTCGGTGCCGATCATGCCCACCGGAATGATCGGCACACCGGCCGCGATGGCGAGCCGGACCGCACCGGTGCGCCCCCGGTACAGTCGCCCGTCCGGCGAACGGGTGCCCTCCGGGTATACCACCACCAGGTCGCCGCCCTTGAGCGCCGGAATGGCGGCGTCGAACGCGGCGAGCGCGGCGCGCCCGCCGGCCCGCTCCACCGGAATCGCACCGAGACCGGTGAGGACGAACTTGGAGAAGCGGCCCTTGACGCCGGTGCCGGTGAAATACTCGGACTTCGCCCAGAACGCCAGGTGCCGGGGTACCACCGTGCCGAGGAACAGTTCGTCGGCCACCGACAGGTGGTTGCCGGCGAAGATCGCGCCGCCCTTGTCCGGGATGTGCTCCAGCCCCTCCACCGTCGGACGGAACGCCAGCCGCATCGCGGGCCCCACGGTGAGCTTGCCGATGGTGTAGAGCAGCGGCACTGGTCCTCCGGCGGATCGAGTGAGGTAAGAGGCGGTGTCACCGTAGCGGACCGCCCCACGACAGCATGCGTGAGGTCGGGCTGGTCCGCTGGCTGAGTACGGGTCGCCGGGAAGAGGCCCCTCCGGCCGGAAGGGGCCCCTCCGGGCAACTCAGACGCGACGAACGACCACCGTCACCGGCACGCCCTCGCCGACCTCACCGGCGAAGCCGTCGACCCCGTCGGCGAAGTCGATGCTGTCGGCGAGCACCTCCCGGGTCACGAAGTCCCGGTACCCGGCCACCGCAACCCGTACCTCGTCGGCGCCCGACGCGGTCACCGCGATCCGGTCGGACACGTCGAGGTCGGCGTCGCGGCGGGCCTGCTGCACCACCCGGACGAAGTCCCGGGCCACCCCCTCGGCGGCCAGTTCGGCGGTGACCGTGGTGTCCAGCACCACCACCCCCTCGCCGCCGGGCAGTGGCGCCGAATGCTCCGCGTCGGCGGCGACCAGCCGCAGCTCGTACTCGCCCTCGGCCAGGGTGACTCCGGCGGCCACCGGAGCGCCGTCGACCAGCTCCCACTCCCCCGCCTTGACCGCCTTGATCACCTGCTGCACCTGCTTGCCGACCCGCGGCCCGAGCGCCCGCGGCACCACCGTCAACACCTGCTGGCAGTACGCCGACACCGCATCGGTGAAGTCGACCTCCTTGACGTTGACCTCGTCGGCCACCAGGTCCGCGAAGGGCCCCAGCTGCCCGGCCGCCGGGCTGGCCACGGTCAGTTTCGCCAGCGGCAGCCGCACCCGCAGCCCCTTGGCCTTGCGCAGCGACAGCGTCGCCGAGGCCACCGCCCGTACCGCGTCCATCGCGGCCACCAGTTCATGGTCGGCCGGGAACTCCTCGGCCACCGGCCAGTCGGTCAGGTGCACCGACCGCTCGCCGGTCAGCCCGCGCCAGATCTCCTCAGCGGTGAGCGGCGCCAGCGGCGCCACCACCCGGCAGAGCGTCTCCAGCACGGTCCACAGCGTGTCGAACGCGTCCGCGTCGCCCGCCCAGAAACGGTCCCGGGAGCGACGCACGTACCAGTTGGTCAGCGCGTCCAGGTAGGACCGCACGGTGGCGCAGGCACCCGAGATGTCGTACGCGTCCATCTGCGCGCCGGCCGTCGACACCAGCTCGTTCGTCTTCGCCAGCACGTACCGGTCGAGCACGTTCGTCGAGTCGGTGCGGCGACGCGCCTGATACCCGTCCGCGTTGGCGTAGAGCGAGAAGAAGTACCAGACGTTCCACAGCGGCAGCAGCACCTGCCGGACGGCGTCACGCACGCTCGACTCGGTGACCGGCATGTCCCCGCCACGCAGCACCGGCGAGGACATCAGCATCCAGCGCATCGCGTCCGAGCCGTACGAGTCGAAGACGTGGTAGACGTCCGGGTAGTTGCGCAGGCTCTTGGACATCTTGCGCCCGTCGGAGCCGAGCAGGATGCCGTGGCTGAGGCAGTTGCGGAACGCCGGCCTGTCGAACAGCGCGGTGGCCAGCACGTGTATCGTGTAGAACCAGCCGCGGGTCTGCCCGATGTACTCGACGATGAAGTCGCCCGGGTAGTGGTGCTCGAACCACTCACGGTTCTCGAACGGATAGTGCACCTGCGCGAACGGCATCGAGCCGGACTCGAACCAGCAGTCCAGCACCTCCGGCACCCGACGCATCATCGACCGACCGGTCGGATCGTCCGGGTTGGGGCGGACCAGCTCGTCCACCACCGGCCGGTGCAGGTCGCTCAGGCGTACCCCGAAGTCCCGTTCGATTTCGGCCAGCGACCCGTACACGTCCACCCGTGGGTAGTTCGGATCGTCGGACTTCCACACCGGGATGGGCGAGCCCCAGAACCGGTTGCGGCTGATCGACCAGTCGCGGGCGTTGGCCAGCCACTTGCCGAAGGAGCCGTCCTTGATGTGCCCCGGCGTCCAGTTGATCTGCTGGTTCAGCTCGACCATCCGGTCCTTGAACCGGGTCACCGCCACGAACCAGGACGACACCGCCTTGTAGACCAGCGGCGTGTCGCAGCGCCAGCAGTGCGGGTACGAGTGGGTGTAGGTGTCCTGCTTGAGCACCACCCCCCGCTCCCTGAGCTGGCGGATCACCGGCTTGTTGACGTCGAAGACCTGCTCGCCCTGGAAGGGCGGCACCAGCGCGGTGAAGCGGGTGTGATCGTCTACGGTGACGATGGTCGGGATGCCGGCGGCGTTGCACACGTTCTGGTCGTCCTCGCCGAAGGCGGGTGCCAGGTGCACGATCCCGGTGCCGTCCTCGGTGGTCACGAACTCCCCCCCGAGCACCTGGTACGCGTTCGGCCCGGCCTGCTCGACGAGGAAGTCGAACAACGGGGTGTAGCGGCGGCCGACCAGGTCCGCGCCGCGCACCGTGCCGACCTGCTGGTACCCGTCGAGCTCCTTGGCGTACGCGCCGAGCCGAGCCGAGCCCACCAGGTGACGAACGCCGTCGCGCTCCAGCACCGCGTACTCGATGTCCGGGCCGACGGCCAGGGCCAGGTTCGACGGCAGGGTCCACGGCGTGGTGGTCCAGACGCCCAACCGCACCGGCCCCCGGAGCAGTTCCGGCGCCGCGTCGTCGGCGGTCAGCTCGAACCACACCGTCAGCGTCGGGTCGTGTCGGTCGCGGTAGACGTCGTCCATCCGGGTCTCGGTGTTCGACAGCGGCGTCTCGCACCGCCAGCAGTACGCCAACACCCGGAAGCCCTCGTAGACCAGGCCCTTGTCGTGCAGGGTCTTGAAGGCCCACATGACGCTTTCCATGTAGTCCAGGTCGAGGGTCTTGTAGTCGTTGGTGAAGTCGACCCATCGGGCCTGGCGGGTGACGTACCGCTCCCAGTCCTGGGTGAACTCCAGCACCGAGCTGCGGCAGGCGTCGTTGAACCGGGCCACACCGAGGTCGAGGATCTCCGCCTTGCTGGTGATGCCGAGCTGCTTCTCGGCTACCACCTCGGCGGGAAGGCCGTGGCAGTCCCAACCGAAGCGCCGCTCCACCCGCCGGCCGCGCATGGTCTGGTAACGCGGCACCACGTCCTTGACGTACCCGGTGAACAGGTGGCCGTAGTGCGGCAGCCCGTTGGCGAACGGCGGGCCGTCGTAGAAGACGTACTCGTTCTTCCCCTGGTCGCCGGCCGGGCGGGCATCCACGGACGCCTCGAAGGTCTTGTCGGCCGTCCAGTGCTCCAGGACCCGGCGCTCGACCGCGGGCAGGTCCGGGCTCGCCGGTACGCCGCCGGCGGTCGGGTCGTGCAACGGATAGGCCATCGGGGGTCGCTCTCCTCGCTGACGCTCACTGTCGTGGGTCTGCGAGGACGAGCCTTGCCGGTACGCCGTCACCGGCGCCCCGGGCCAAGCCCGCGGTACCACCCCGCTTGGCGGTCAGGTTCGACCGCCCGCTCGTTGGTCGGCGATAACGGGCCGCCCCGTCCGGTTCTACTGAGCCGGTCACCCGGCCGTTCTTCCGGAAGCTCCCCGGTGATGGCCGGATCATCGCCCTACCCACCCATGATACCCACCCCACCCCCACCCCTCCCCCCAATAACCTCCACCCCTCAGCCACCGCGATCATGCAGTTGTGGCACCTGCCAAAACATGCCATCCAGCGCAATCCGGCAACCACAACTGCATGATCGGCCAGGGGTGGATCAGGGGGCGGGGAGGGTGGTGGTCCAGAGGGAACGTCCAGCGCGGTCGCGGAGGTGGACGGTGAGGGCTCGGGTGTCGGCGTCGATCTGGACCTCGCCGAAGTGTTGGAAGCCCTCTGCCGGGGAGGTGTTGGCCCGCGGCGGGGCGTTGACGAAGACGGCCTTCGGCCCGAAGGTGCCGTCCAGCGCGTTGGGGCCGAAGGCACCGGCGTGCGCCGGCCCGGAGACGAACTCCCAGAACGGGGTGAAATCGGCGACCGCCGCCCGCGCCGGGTCGTAGTGGTGCGCGGCGGTGTAGTGCACGTCCGCGGTGAGGAAGACGATCCCGGTCACCCCCGCCCGGTGGGCCGCGCCGAGCACCTGCGCGAACTCCAACTCCCGCCCGGCGGGAGCGCCCGGGTCACCCTGCGCCACCCCCTCCTGCGCGCCCGCGCCGTCGGGCACCACCAGCCCCAGCGGCAGGTCGATGGCGATGACCTTCCAGGCAGCCCGGGACCGGGTCAGTTCCCGGATCAGCCAGGCCCGCTGCTCGGCGCCGAGCAGGCCACGCTTCGGATCGGCGTAGGTGTTGCCGTCGTTGGGGTCCTTGTAGGTCCGCATGTCCAGCACAAAGAGATCCAGCAACGGGCCGTACGGCAGCCGTCGGTAGCGCGGCCCGTCCGACGGCGTGGGCAGCCACTCGTCGAAGGCCCGCCGGGCCCGCGCGGCGAGCACATCCACCCGACGCTCGGTGTAGCGGCTGTCGGTCAGCACCTCGCCCGGATACCAGTTGTTCGTCACCTCATGGTCGTCCCACTGGTTGACCTGGGGCACCTCCGCGACGAACGCCCGCAGGTGCTCGTCGAGCAGGTTGTACGCGAACTGGCCACGGAATTCGGCAAGCGACTCGGCAACCTTGAGCTTCTCCGGCACGACCAGATTGCGCCACACCCGCCCGTCGGGCAGCGTCACCGTCTCGGCGAGCGGATTGTCGGCGTACACCGTGTCACCGCTGCACAGGAAGAAGTCCGGTCGGCGCTCCCGCATCGCCCGGAAGATCTCCATCCCGCCGAAGTCCGGTGCGATGCCCCAGCCCTGACCGGCGATGTCCCCGGTCCAGACGAACCGCACGTCGCGCCGCTGGTGCGGCATCGGGGCGGTGGTCAGCGAGCCGGTCAGCGGCGCGCTGGCCAGGCCCGGCCGGTCCAGGCTCTCCACCCGCACCCGGTAGTGCAGCCGCTCGGCGCCGGGCAGCCCGCGTAGCCGCACCCTGCCGGTGAAGTCGGTCTCCGGGGTCAGCACCGGCCCACGTACCCGACGGGCACCCCGCAGGTCGGGCCGGCGGGACACCTCCACCATCATCCGCCCCGGGCGGTCGGCCCGGGTCCAGAGCACCGTCGAGTCCGCCGTGGCGGCTCCGCTCTGCACTCCGTGTGTCAGCATCGGCCGCCCGGCGGGCCGCCAGGCCGGCCCGGCGAGCGCGCCCGGTCCACCCAACAGCACACCACCGGCCACCCCGGTGCCGGCGAGCAGGCCGGCCCGCAGCAGGGTACGTCGGTCGAGTTCGGTCATCTTTCCTCCTGATTGAGGGGTCTGACCGCTTCGGTCTACCGGGCGGACGTGGCCGTCGGCGTCTGTCCGGGTGACCGTCGCCGGAACGGTGCATGACCGGCGTCACATGCCCCATTTGTCACGCGACGGGCCGGGCGATCCGTCGTGGTGGTGTCAGACCGAACTATCGGGGAGGTTGTCATGCAGCGGATCAACGTGGCCGAGGTGGCGCCGGAGGCGTTCGGCACCGTGCTGGGGCTGGAGAAGTACGTCCGGGCCAACGTCGACCACACCGTGTTGGAGTTGGTGAAACTGCGCGCGTCGATGCTGAACGGCTGCACGTACTGCGTCGACATGCACAGCCGGGAGGCGCTCGGCGCCGGCGAGTCGAGCCGACGACTGTTCGCGGTGGCCGCCTGGCGAGAGGCGCCCTTCTTCGACGAGCGGGAACGCGCCGCGCTCGCGTTGACCGACGCGGTCACCCGGCTCGGCGAACACGGTGTGCCCGACGACGTCTGGGACGCCGCGTCGAAGGTGTGGTCGGAGAAGGCCCTCGCCGACCTGGTTCTGGCGATTGCCACAATCAACGTGTGGAACCGGATCGCGGTGACCTTCCGCAACGAGCTGCCGACGGACGTGTGAGTCCGGTCGACGCGGCGGAGGCGGCCGGTGCGCTCGACGCGCACCGGCCGATGCTACTCGGGCTGGCCTACCGGTTGTTGGGTAGCCGCCACGACGCCGAGGACGTCCTCCAGGAGGCTTACCTGCGCTGGTTACGGGTCGACCGCGCCGAGGTGAGCGAGCCGCGTCGCTACCTGTCCCGGGTGGTGACCCACCTGTCGATGGACCGGCTACGGGCCCGGCAGGCCGCCCGCGAGACGTACGTCGGGTCATGGTTGCCGGAGCCGGTGCCCACCGCGCCGTCGCCGTTCGGGCCGCTGGAGCGCGCCGAGTTGCGCGACTCGCTCTCCACCGCGCTGCTGCACCTGCTGGAGCGGCTCACCCCGCCGGAGCGCGCCGTCTATGTGCTGCACACCGCCTTCGAGCTGCCCTACGCCGAGATCGCCGAGGTGCTGGAGCGCTCCGCCGAGGACTGCCGACAGCTGCACCACCGGGCGAGCGTCCG